>QWQH01000058.1 GCA_003670915.1 Planctomycetota bacterium
CGGTCGCAGGTTCGGCAGCACCGACGCCGCCATGCCACACCCGTCTCTGGCTACAGCAAACTATGGTTACGGCGCATCGCTGGCCTCACTTGCGGGAGTTCCGATCGCCACGTCGTCCAGTCGGCTCTTTGAGTCGCAGTGGACCGCACGAACCGCAGGATCGCCGGCAACAACGAGCCTCGATCTCAACGCGCAGGGTACTCTGCGAGGAGGAATTGCACATCACCTGCCATTTCCCCTCACGCAGTGCGTGCTGGTTCACGCCGGATGGCTCTATGAAATTGGTCGGCTCGCGCCTCATCAGCGATACGAACCGGATGCCGGCCGTGGGCCTCGATCGCTGACAGGTGCCCTCACTCGGCGGGTTGCCAGCCGGGAAAGTGATGTCGCTCTCCGCTGGGATACATCCAGCGTGGATACCGCACGCATTCTTGAAATCGCAGGATTTCACGCGGCCGTTGGTGGCCGGGGCTACACGTCGCTTCTGTCTGGCAGGCTGGAACGGATCGATCTGTCGCCACTGCTGAGAGTGGACCGCGCCGTGCTCGTTGGCTGGGGTCCAGCAGGCACCGCATGGAATACCGGTTGGAAGGAATCGGGTTGTGAAGTGCCTAGCGGCGAAAGCCTTGGGGAATCGGAAGGCCATTCGTTGTGGCGTATGGTCGTAGCGATCGGACCGGCCACCACGGAGCCGTTGCCATGATCGAAACCATCGACCTGACAAAAAAATATGGCGACTTCTTTGCGTTGGAGTCGCTCCACCTCAAGCTCGAAAAAGGTGACCTCTTCGGATTTATTGGCCCCAACGGTGCCGGCAAGACAACGACCATTCGAATCCTATCCACACTCCTAGCACCGACATGGGGGGAGGCCTACGTCTGTGGCCACTCGATTTACACCCATCCTCGCGAGATCAGACGCGCGATCGGTTACATGCCCGATATCTTCGGCGTGTACGACGACATGCGAGTGATCGAATACCTAGAATTCTTCGCCGCGGCCTATCGTATTTATGGCAAGGAGCGGAGGCGTGTGGCCGAGCAGTCGCTCGAGTTAGTGGATCTGACGGTGAAGCGAGACGAACTTGTCACGAGTCTTTCGCGAGGAATGACGCAGCGATTGGGCTTGGCTCGCGTGCTCCTGCACGACCCGCAGGTGCTGCTCCTCGACGAACCCGCCAGCGGCCTCGACCCACGTGCCAGAATCGAGATGCGTAATCTCTTGCGTCGGCTGCAGGGCCTTGGCAAGACGATTCTTGTGTCCAGCCACATCCTGCCGGAGTTGGCCGACATCTGCAACCGCGTGGGCATCATCGAATACGGCCGACTGCTGGCCTGCGGGAACGTCCAAGACCTTTTGGCACAGGTGCGTGGAAGGCCAGTCATCCGGTTGCGAGTCGTTGGCCCGCAAGAGCCGGCAGCCAAGATATTAGAAGATACCCCGGAGGCGGCCGGCGTGAGCGTGCGGGACGGTGAGATTCTGGTGGCATTGGCCGATGGCGTGCAGGACCATTCTCCGCTGGCAGCCCGCCTCATCGCCGCAGGGCATCAACTGCTTTCGATGGGAGAATCGGAGGTCAATCTCGAGACAGCTTTTCTGGAACTCACCAAAGGCACGTTGGGCCGACAGCCGTCGCCAGAAACTGGCTCGGCTTCCTGATGCTGGTTCTCGGTCGTTTTTATTATTTCATCCACTTCGTTCCCTCCTCCCAGTTGACGCCAAGACGATAGACTGAAGCAACCCAATGTGGCTGGTTGGCTGAGGACGCTTGTATGAGGAGGCACTGTCTGGATATGACCGCGTGGAACACACCGTTTTCTTCGGGCGCCGTTTGGGCACGCAGCGAGTTCGCTGGGAAGTGTCTCTGTTTCGTCTTGTCTGCCATCCTTTTGTGGACCCTCGGCAGTCCCAGAGCAGCGGCCCAAGTGGCGGCCGAACCGCTGCAGACTCCCCCAGGATTCTCCTCGCCGTCTCCAGCCGAAGCGGAGGATGTTATGGCTGGATTGAAAACCCCCGAGGGCACGCTGGGGTATGCCCTTGGCCTGCGGATCGGGGCGAGGATTACAGCCGACTTCAAGGCGCAACATGCCCCGATCAATCCGGCGGCACTCGCTCGTGGTCTGGCCGATGCCATCTTGGGCAGAAAGCCACTTCTGGGCGAGGAGCAACTTTCGCAGGCGCTCGAGGCATTTGAAAAAAAAATGCAAGAGCAGGAACTCGCCTTGGGCCGCCGGATGGCAGAAGTGGCGAAGGTCAACAAGGTCAAGGCCGCAGCATTTCTTGAGGCCAATGCCGGACAGAAAGGCATCGTCTCGCTGCCCAGCGGCTTGCAGTACGAGGTGCTCAAGACGGGTGCAGGCCCACAGCCACAGCCCGCAGACTCCGTCTCGACGCACTACCGCGGCACGCATGTGGATGGAACCGAATTTGATGGCACCGATCCCAAGGGCGAGCCAGCCATCTTTCCACTGCGGGGTGTGGTGCCGGGCTGGCAGGAGGCGATTGTGATGATGAAGGTGGGTTCAAAATGGAGGCTTTTTGTGCCTCCCGCACTGGCCTATGGCGAAGAGGGATCGCCTCCTGTGATCGAGCCTAACGAAGTGCTCGTGTTCGAAATCGAACTGCTGAAAATTCTGCCGGAACGCTCAGGCGGGAGGTAGCCTCGATGATTCATGCGGATGTTCAACGTGGACTGCTTTGTGTGGGGCTTTCTCTAGGAATGTGGTTGTGTGCTTTATGCTGTCAGAGTGCGCCTCCGCAGGCCGAGCGAATGGAAGCCGAGCGGTACGCTGCCGCCCGTGAAAAAATGGTGCAAGACGACATCGCCGGCGGCGGTGTGAGCGATGCCCGTGTGCTCCAGAGCATGCGTTCGGTGCCGCGGCATGAGTTTGTACCAGGCCCGCAGCGGGCATCGGCTTACTTTGATATGTCTCTGCCGATCGGGGAGGCGCAGACGATCTCAGGGGCATTTGTCGTGGCCTATATGACGGAGAAACTCGAGCCAAAGCCCACCGATCGCGTGTTGGAAATCGGTACCGGAAGCGGCTATCAAGCTGCCGTGCTCTCGCCGCTCGTGCAGACGGTCTACTCGATCGAAATCAATAAAACGTTGGGCGCCAAGGTGGCTCGCACGCTGGCCAGGCTGGGCTATCGGAATGTCATCACAAAAATAGGTGATGGTTTCCTCGGCTGGCCCGAGCATGCACCGTTTGACAAGATTATTGTCACCTGCTCGCCGGAGGAGATTCCGAAGCCATTGATCGAGCAACTTGCAGAAGGGGGGCGCATGATCATTCCTGTGGGTGAGCGATACGAGCAAACCCTTATGCTGCTCAGCAAGCAAGATGGTGTGATGGTGCAAGAGTCACTCGTGCCGAGTTTGTTTGTGCCGATGACAGGTGCCGCCGAAGAGGCGAGGAAAGTTCAGCCGGATGGCACGCGGCCGGCATTGGAAAACGGCGGCTTTGAAGATTTACTCCCGCCCCCGTCTGCACCAGTGCCTCATGCATCGGCACTAGGTCCTCAGCCGTCTGTGCCAACGGCTTGGTATTACGGCAGGCAGGCAGATGTCGTTCGCGCCGACGATGCGCCACAGGGAACGCACTACTTGCGATTGGAGAACAACCAGCCTGGCCGACCGGCCCAGATGTTTCAGGGGTTTCCTGTGGATGGAAGGGTGGTCGGGCAACTGTCGCTCTCGCTGTCCCTGCGGGCAGAAGGAATTCGCAATGGACTGTCCCCCGACGAATCACCTGTGTTGGCGGTGCGATTCTTTGACGGCCGTCGCAGTCGATCCGCCAATACGCATCTGGGTCCGTGGCGGGGCACATTCGGTTGGAAAGCCGTCGAGGGAAAACTGCCCGTGCCCGTATGGGCCAGAGACGCGATCGTGCAGATTGGCATGCTCGGCGGAACCGGCCGACTGGAAGTGGATGACCTCCGAATTGAGCCGCTCCCTCGCTGAAGAGCCGCTCTACCGCCCTAAAAGCCAGTTGGCACAGGTCAAGGCGAGTCGCTCCCGAAGAAATAGCGTCCATATTTCGGATAAAAAGTGGATTTGTCAGAAAAGTCAACCCATTCGACCCATCCTGCTTGATTTACGGAATCATCCAACTATCTTTGGAGGGATTCGGCGCGGTTCTTCTGAAAGCGGTTTTCGAAGGAAGCTGTTTTTTGCTGAGGTTCTGACGGCGAGTCGACTCTAGCCACACACATTTTACGGGAGAACGACAGAGATGTTGGTCCATTGCCGCTTGTTCAAGGTTGCGGGAGTTATTACTTTTTTGGCGGTCGTGGCCTCGTCTTGCGACGTCCACGCTGGCTGGAATCATCGCCATCGTGGTGCCGCTGCCGGTAGCCCTAGTGGATCATCCGGTGGATCATCCGGTGGATCATCCGGTGGATCGTCCGGTGGATCGTCTGGTGGATCATCGGGTGGATCATCGGGTGGTAGCTACGGCAGTGCTGGATCGTCGGGCGGCAGCTACGGCTCCTCTGGTGGTAGCCACGGATCCTCCCATCGCGCGATGCGTTCTGCTCGGCATGCCAGCCACGGTTCGTCGGGCGGTTCGTCTGGTGGTTCCTCGGGCGGTTCGTACGGTTCCTACGGCGGTTCCTATGGTGGTTCCTACGCACCGGCCGGTGAGTATTCATCCAGCATGCCTGTCGAATCCTATCGAGTGATCAGCGAAACGCCTGTTGTGGGCAGTGGAGAGGTCATCCAAACACCCAAGCCAGCGGTTCCCGCTGCGACCGATGCGACGATGCTCCACTCGCCTATCCCGGCCGATGCCGCGATGTTGGTCGTGAAGCTTCCGCCCAACGCGAAGATCTTCGTCAACGGCTCGCGGACGGCTGCCACAGGCAGCGTGCGGCGATTTGTTTCACGAGGCCTCGCCAAGGACAAGGACTACGAGTATGTGGTGCAGATGGTTGTCGCTCGTGACGGCATTGCGAGCGAAGAAACAAAGATTGTCTCGCTGACGGCTGGGAATCGTTCGGAGGTCTCGTTCCTCGAGCAGGACGCACCGGACGAGCTTGTGATTCCTGGTCTGGAGGCCGTGCGGCACACAAGCCTCACGCTCCGCGTCCCCGCCCAAGCCAACGTGTGGCTCGCCGGCAACAACACGTCATCGACCGGCGAAGTTCGGCTGTTCGAGACGTCAAGCTTGCACGAAGGTCAGACCTGGAAGAACTACGAGATCCGCGTGACGATAGTCGTTGACGGGCGGGAGCAGGTTGCTTCCAAGACGATTGATCTTTTAGCAGGGGCTTCAGTTGAGCTATCCATCGACCCCCGCGAGCAGACAGCCTCCAACGCAGCCACCGCCGCACTGCGGTAAACTCGATCGCTGCGGAACTTTTCTGATGCACTGACTCCCGCGTGGCAGGAAGCCTCGCGGGAGTTTTTTTAGAAGCGTCTGAGAAGCATTCTTCTGGCCACAAGCGTTCAAAAGCCGACGGGGGCTGACAAAGCCTCGGCTTTGAGGCGAGGATACGTCGACTCGCAATCGGCTTCGTCCATAAAATCGGTTTCCGTGAGAGGCGTTTTCAGGGCTCGTGAAATGTGTGCGAGATCCATCGCTTTTTTTTGGGCGTGCTACAGTAGCGTCTTCTTGTTTCATACCGTTCCTACGCACGAGCCATGTCCCCAGCCACGCCCAATCCCACACCCACCCGAACGCCCACGTGGTCGCCCGCCGCCCGCGTGCTCGTCACGGTTCTTCTGGGAGCCTATCTCGCGGCAGTGATTCTGCCGCCGCTGGCCGGCCCGCCTCCTGCAAGCGAGTTGGCCAACGCGGTCATTCAACCGTTTCGGCCCCTGATCGGACTGCTCTCGCTGGGGCACGGCTATCGATTCTTTGCGCCTGATCCTGGGCCCGGCCACTCGATCCGCTGGAGCATGCAGATGCCTGATGGATCCACGCGCGTCGGTTGGATTCCAGATGCCGCGAACGATCGACCCAGATTGCTTTACCACCGCCGATTTATGATCAGCGAAAAGATTGCGACCTTCGTGCCTTTTGTGGATGCACCGGAAGCCGTTCGCATCGAGGCAAAGCCCCGGTGGCAACCTCTGGTGAAAGGCGTCGCCGGGCAGTTGCTCGCTCGCCACCGAGGGCAGCAGGTTGCATTGCAATTAGTAGAACACTATCTCCCAACGCCGGAGGAAGTGATTCAAGCGCACAACGGAGAGGATATCATCACGCCGCTTGGAACCTATGCGTTTCCGGAGGGACTGCTCCCATGACTCTTCGCAGCAGTCCAGTGAGTTCGCGCAGCGTGCCCGATCCCGATCTCTTTTCGAGAACGGGGCAGGGGGGGGCTCGTGAGGATCGGATGCGCGACGGCTGGATCGGAGAGTGGGTCGACGGATGGAACACGTTCTGGTTTACGCCGACCGATCCGCTGCCGCTGGCATTGGTGCGGATTGCCGTCGGTGCGCTTCTGACGTGGTCGAGCATCGTCTGGCTTCTGGACGCAGACGCTTTTTTTGGCGACCATGCGTGGCTGCTGCCGTCAGATACTTGGCGCATGAACGATCAGCCTTGGCAATGGAGCGGCTACTTTGCCTGTTCGTCGGCTCCTGCGATCCGGCTGGTGGCTGTTGGAACGCTTCTTGCTGCTGTGTTGCTCACGATCGGCTTGGCCACACCGTTGGCTGCAGTGATGGCTTTGATAGGATTCGTGAGCGCTGCAAACCGGGCGCCGCTGAATGTGTTTGGCTTTGATGACGTGTTGGGAATGCTTTTGATAGCAGTTGCCGTGGGGCCTGCGGGAGCGGTGCTGTCGGTGGATAGGCTCATGTTCCCTCGGCCGCCATCCGCTTTGCGATCTGTGCGGGCCACTCTGGCCATTCGGCTGATTCAGGTGCACCTGTGCGTGATCTATTTCTTCTCTGGCTGCGGCAAATTACTCGGAGCAAGTTGGTGGGAAGGAACAGCTCTCTGGGGATCGATTGCCAACGCGTGCTACCGCACGCTAGACCTCACGTGGCTGGCCAACCACCCGTTGATAGTCAACGCGCTCACGTTGGCCACACTGCTGTGGGAAGTTTCGTACCCGGCCTTGGTGTGGCCGCGGCTCACGCGGCGGATCGTTTTAGGCATGGCCGTGGCCGTGCATATGGGGATTGGTCTGGCGATGGGGATGATGGAGTTTGGTCTGGCCATGATCGTGGCCAACATGGC
>QWQH01000043.1 GCA_003670915.1 Planctomycetota bacterium
ATCTTCAAGGTGACGCGCGAGCGAATCCGACAGATCGAAGCCAAGGCTGTTCGCAAACTGCAGGCCCCGGCCCGCAGCGAAGAGCTCTCTGGCTTTCTCGATTAGTTCTAGCGTTCAAATAGTGCCCGCATCACCACCCAAGAAACAAATACCTCCAAATACTTCATGGCTTGCAGATTTCTTTTTTCTCTTGCTCTTCTGGTGGGCGTGAACGCCTCGCCAATGCCTCTGGCCGTAAGCGCGGAGCCCGTGGCGTTTCCACGAGCCACGATCGACCTAGGCGTTGTAGTGAGCGATCTGGAAAAATCTATCCGCTTCTACACCGAGGGGGTCGGCTTCCGCGAACTGAAGGGTTTTGATGTCTCGGCTGAGATTGCCCGCGCGGCGGGCCTCACCGACTCAAAGCCCCTTGCTGTTCGAGTGCTTGTGCTTGGCGAAGGCCCAGACGCCACCAAGCTCAAGTTGATGCAGGTGGCCGGCACGACACCCAAGGGAGCCGACAACGATTTTATCCACTCGCACACCGGCTTTCGCTACCTCACGATCTTCGTCGCAAAGACAGACGCCACTCTTGCGAGACTTTTCAAGCTCGGCGTGAAACCGATCGCCCAATCCCCAGTCGTATTGCCCGAGTCGCTGGCTCCTGGGATGCGTCTGACGTGCGTCCGGGATCCCGATGGCAATCTCATCGAACTGATCGGCCCGTAACCATTCAATACCGTCCTCGTCCGTTCTGAGCATTGGCGCCCACGGCCCAACGACCCTGCCAGCCATCGTCTTGGTCACTTTTTCTTAGGAATCGTGCCGGCCTGCTCCAACCAACCGATCACTTGATCGGCCAGTTGCTCGGCAGCCTGCGAGGCGGAGTCGACAACGAGTTCGGCCTTCAGCGGCTCCTCGTATGGATCATCGATGCCCGTAAAACCAATGATTTCACCCGCCCGAGCCTTCTTGTAGAGCCCTTTGGGATCTCGCTGCTCGCACACTGAAAGCGGCGCCCGCACATACACCTCCACAAATTGCCCGGGGGCGAGCATGGCTCGCACGGCATCGCGCTGACGGCGATAGGGGCTGATGAATGCCGTGAGCGCGATGATGCCCGCCTGAACGAACAACTCTGCCACGGCCCCGATCCGACGGATATTTTCGTCGCGATCTTGCGCGGAAAATCCCAGGCCGAATCGCTCGGCAAATGCCTCGCCATACCGTTCCTTGAGCAACCCTGGGGATGCGTTGAGTCCCAGCCGAACGTTGTCGCCGTCGAGCACAAAACTCCGAAAGCCGCGCGCGTTGAGGCTGTGATCGACGAGGTTGGCCAATGTGCTTTTACCGCAGCCGGAGAGCCCCGTAAACCAGAGCACACACCCCTTGTGGCCCGCCGCCAACTCGCGTTGATCCTGGCTCACCGCATGAGCATGCCAGCGAACGTCAACTGTTTCAACACGCTGTTCACCGCTCACTTCCACCTCCATTGAGTCATTGCTCCTATTCCCAGCCACCTAATTCAATCGTGTAGTTGATCCGTTTGCCCTCGGCCCCTGGTACGCCTCGTTCGATTTCAAGTTCGATTGTTTCTCCCGGACCTCGCTGGCCTACCTTCTCCGTCAGGGCGTCGAATGTTGGAACCGGTTCACCGTTGATGTGCAGGACAATGTCGCCCACCTGAACGCCCACCTTCGCTGCCGCCGAACCTTCCTGCACCTGCGTGATCAGGCACGGCCCAACCGCCGCCTGCCCACCCACGCCCAACTTGCCTCCTTTGCGGACGTCTACTGTTGCCTCGGGAAACTTCTGGACCAGTGCTGCCACGGATGCATCGGATGCCCCTGTGCCGTACAGTTCAAACCGTTCAACGCCTCGCATCCGACCCAGTGCCGACAGTGCCGCAGGCTCCAGCCGAATGCCGTGCAAGCCCATCATCACAACGCCGCGCAGGCGTGGGAGCAGTAGCAGATCCTCGGTGACACCCCGCCAGCCGGCTCGCACAACAACCTGCAGCCCCCGCCTGCCAGTTGGAAAAAAAACCTCGTTGATGATCACTCCAAGCGACTCGAGCTTTTCGCGTGCTGCTTGGGTGAGCCCCTGAGCATGGAAGTCGAGTGTGGCAACGGCCAGCGAAGAGACGGGGCTCTCCGGCCCATCGGCCAATGTTTCCAAAAGTTTTTCTGCGGCAGCGGCCAATGCAGCCTCGTCTGATTCGGCATCGCTTGCGGGAGCGTTGTCGCCTAGAAATTTCTGCACAATCTCGATGCCCCGGCTGGACACTTCCAGATCATCCCCAAGGATCGCATCTCCCAGCGGCTCCAAGGCCGCCCGGCCGCTCTTTGTCAGGCTGCGACTGGCCGCCTCTCGCTGCGCAAACTGATCCGACCCCAGTTGCTTGACCCATGCGGCAATCTGGCCTGCATCCGCTGGCACGGATGGCACAGTGGCCTCAGCGACCGGCGGCGGCCCGTCGTCTGCCATCGTTCGCAGCGGCAGGAGGCTCAGGAGCGATGTGGCGCACAGCCATCTCGCACTACGAACACTAGGGAAACGCATAGTGGAAATTCTAAGTGACATGCCGCCTTTCAACGACCCCAACTTCAGAACGAGAATCTGCGTCTGACCTCACCGACCGTTGGCACAGAGGATCAGGCCGCACCCAGACCTTGTATACGTCGCCATGCGCTCAACTGACCCAGATGAATCATCATGTGGCCACCGCAATAAAAAGTCTGCACCGATCCGAGTGTCGGAAATAGGTCTTTCATTCGGCCATCCGCCGGGTTGGGCTGTTGGAGTTTTTCGTCGGGAGTGCTGCGAAGTGCACCGAGTAGCATCCGATGACCCTCCAAAAAGAAATCGCTAATCACATCCATCGAAGGATAGAGATCCCCATCGGGATCATCGATACAGGCGGCATCCTTGGAAAAAAGTCGCTCGAAGTCCTCGGGCATGGCTGGGGCGGGATGGCCGATCTGCCAAAGCACACGCGGGGCGTAGAGGCTCAGGTGCCCGTAGATGAATGCGGGGTGATTCGAATGAATGACCGTGTCGCCAATCCGCGCAAATCTTGCAAACTGGTCGGGGGGGATGCCGATGAGCAAGCGCTCGGCGGACGCAATCGAGAAGTGCAGCGTGTCGGCGATGATGTTGCCAAGAGAGCGTGGCATGGCTTTTATGTCCTGCGGTGGTGGAGATTGGATCTGGATTTGAGACTGTCTGAGGGTTGAATGCGTGAGCAACCGCTGCTGAAAAACATCGCTACCGTCGCTGCCGTACGCCACACCGTGAGATCGCTTCGGGCAGGGCCTGACATTCTGCCGCAAAGACGCGGGTGGCGAGCGACTCCGCCGTGTCGTCCGGCAGCACTGGCACGGTCTTCTGTAGCAGAATCGCGCCGTGGTCGTACTGCTCGTCAACGAGGTGCACCGTACATCCCGAGACCGTGCAACCGCGCTGGAGCACCGCGCGGTGAACGTGCATTCCGTGAAACCCTTTGCCGCCAAACGCCGGTAAAAGGGAGGGATGAATGTTGATCACTCGCCCGGCAAAGTCGTCTGGAATCTGGATGAACTGAAGAAATCCAGCCATTACAACGAGGTCCGGGGCCTGTTGCCGACAGAGGTCAAAAACTTCTCGGCTCCATTCGGCCACAGGCTTGCCGGCTGAAACAATGACGTGCGTGGGGATGCCCGCACGTGTGGCGATCTCAACGCCGCGCACGCCACCGCGGCTGGAAACAACAATGTCCACCGTAGCGGCAAGGCGACCGGCGGCGATCCACTCCAGCAGGTTTTCGAGCGTGCGTCCCGAACCAGAAAGGAGCACAGCCAGCCGCGACGGTTGTGAGGAGGGCTGGGAAGTGACTGATCCTGTCACGCCACACCTCCGGCTACAGCCGTGGGAACGATAGGCTTGATCCCGATCGTCAGCGGGTGCCCATCAATCTCGATTGATTCGCTGCTCCCACCGGTCACGGTTCCAAACCGTGCAGATGTGGCGAGCGTCTCGGAGGCCACGTAGTCGAGATGCGCCTCGATCGCGCCCAAAAGTTCAGTCGACTGGGTCTGGAACACGAGTTCAATCCGATCGGTGAATTCGAGGTCCAATATCTTGCGCTGCGACTGGACGGCGTGTACGACCTCGCGCACCAGTCCCTCCGCAACGAGTTCTGGGGTGAGTTGGCTGGCAACGACGACGACGGCCTGGGGGCCCTCCGCCGCAGCCCAACCCTCCTTCGCCGTCGTGCGCACGATCACGTCACCCTTCTCGATCACCACTTCACCGCCACCGGCGAGCGCAACGGTCGCCTTGCCATTCAGGTTGATCGCCGCCAACAGAGCGGCTGCGTCGGCCTTCAGGAGTGCGTCACGCGCCTTGGGCAGGTCCTTGCCGAGTCTTGGACCGAGTCTCTTGAGGTCCGGTAGCAACGAGCGAGTGATATAGCGATCGGGTTCCCGGCAGATCTCAAACTGCTTGACGTTGAGTTCGTCGCAAATCAGGTCGGCGTGAGACTCAAGCCAAGCGGTGTCGGCGGGCGACGCCGCGGCGAGAATCACCTCCACCTTTGAAAGCGGTTGACGCACCTTCAGCTTTTCGGCGGCCCGTGCCGAGCGTCCCAGCGATGAGACATCCCGCACCAGTGCCATCCGCCGCACGAGATCGCTGTCGATGAGACGTTCGTCGCCCGTCGGGTAGTCGGTGAGGTGGACGCTCTGGGGCACACCGGCACCAAACGGCTTGACGGCCAGATTCTGCCAGATCGCCTCACTCATAAACGGTACAAACGGCGCTGACAGACGCGCGATCGTAAGCAGCGTCTCGTAGAGCGTCCAGTAGGCATCGAGCTTCTGAGTGTTGCCCTGAGGCCCGAGGGTGGCCTGGCCCGACGCCCAAAAGCGGTCGCGACTGCGACGCACAAACCAGTTGCTTACCGCGTCGACCAGAGCCGTTAATTGTGCGGCCGCATTGAAATGGTCGTAGCGGTCCATCCGGGCGACAACAGAGTCGGCCGTACGCTCCAGTTCGGAGAGCATCCAGCGATCAAGTTCGCTGCGGTCGTCTACCGGCCGGTAGCCGCGGGCCTTGGCCAGCGCAGCATGATCGAGCGAACCAGGTGAGTCGAGCAGGGTCGCCGGATCAAATCCGTCGATGCGCGCGTAGATCGTAAAGAAGGAATAGACGTTCCAAAGCCTCAGAAGAAATTCCGGGACGCTCTCGCGGATGGCCCGCTCGCTGTAGCGGATGCTCGTCCATGGCGGCTGACCGGCAAGAAAGAACCACCGCAGCGCATCGGCGCCATACGCATCGAAAATCTCGGCAGGCTCGCGGTAGTTGCGCTTGCTCTTAGACATTTTGCTGCCGTCCTCGCCAAGCATGTGGCCAAGCACGATGCACGTACGGAAGGGATGCGGGTAGGGCTTGGCAGCATCCCCGAACAGGAGCGTGCTGATCGCCAACTGGCTATAAAACCAACCGCGGGTCTGATCGATCGCCTCTGAAATGAAATCGGCCGGAAACTGCTGCTGAAATTCCTTCTGTCCCCGATGCGGCCAACCCCACTGCGCAAATGGCATGGCTCCCGAGTCGAACCAGCAGTCGACGACCTCGGTCACACGTTTCATTCTCGCCCCAGCGGCGAATGGCGAGTCGTAAGTGACGGCGTCGATGTAGGGCTTGTGGACCTTCAGATCATCGCACAGTTGTGGGTTGGCGGCCTTGGCTCGGTCAAATACCTCCGTGCCTGCCACGCCCGGCTTTGCTAGAAGTGCTGCGTATGAAGGCAAGGCCTCCGCCTTGCCGGTCTCTTCGCATTTCCAGATCGGCAGCGGTGTCCCCCAGTAGCGTTCCCGAGAGAGCGCCCAGTCGACATTCGTCCCGAGGAAATTCCCGAAACGACCATCCTGAATGTGCTCGGGAAGCCAGTCAATCTTGGAATTATTGGCGAGCATCTGCTCACGAAAATCGCTGGTGCGTATGAACCAACTCGACCGAGGATACTGAATGAGCGGATCGTTTTCAGCGCGCCAGCAGAAGGGATAGTCATGGACGTATTGCTCCTGATGAATGAGCAGGCCACGGGCCTTCAAGTCGCGCGTGATGTCGCGGTCGCACTCCTTCACAAACCGGCCCGATACGAACGGGAATTCATCAGTGAAAGTCCCATCGGGAGCGACACAGTTGATCAGCGGCGGCCCCTGCCCCTCGACAAAACGAGCCTGCTCGGCGATCAGCACCGTGTAGTCAACCTCTCCAAACGCCGGCGCGATGTGCACGACACCCGTCCCGGTGTCAGTGGTCACGAAATCGGCGGCCACCACGCGCCACGCAACCGGTGCTGACGTGCCATCCAGAAGCGGTGCCTCCTGCGGCACCCCGGCCGGACGATAGGTGTCGAAGGGGGGAAGGTAGCAGCAACCGACGAGCTGGCTTCCAGGCATACGCTCGACGGTATCGAAAGTCTTTTTGAGTTTCTCGCCGAAGACGGCAGCCAGCGCCTCGACGACGATATACTCGGGGCCATTCGGTTGCCCGGCTTCGCGGAGCACCACATATTCCAGATCGGGTTTCACGGCAGCAAACTGGTTGGCCGGCAACGTCCACGGGGTCGTCGTCCAAGCGACCAGACTGCGATGCGTTGCGTTACCCGCTTGGTCTGTCAACGGAAACGCCACATACACGCTTGGGTCGGCCACCTCGCGGTAGCCCTGCCCGACTTCGCCACTGGAAAGCGCGGTGCCGCCCTGTGGCCACCACCAAACGATCTTGTGTCCCTGGTAGAGCAGGCCGCGGTTGAAGAGTTCCGACAACGCCCACCAGACGCTCTCCACGTATGACTGGTGGTAAGTCACGTACGCATCCGAGAGGTCTATCCAAAAACCAATCCGCTCGGTGAGCGATTCCCACTCCTTCATGTACCGCCAAACCGATTCCTGACAGCGGTGGATGAACGGCTCGACTCCGTACGCCTCGATCTCGGCTTTCGAGTGAATCCCGAGTTCCTTGCATACCTCAACCTCGACGGGCAGGCCATGGGTGTCCCAGCCCGCCTTCCGCTCGCAGTATTCGCCGCGCATCGTGCGGTAGCGGGGATAGAGATCCTTGATCGTGCGCGTGAGGCAGTGCCCGGGATGCGGCATTCCGTTGGCGGTCGGCGGGCCCTCGAAAAAAACAAACCGCTTGGCCCCTTGTCG
>QWQH01000034.1 GCA_003670915.1 Planctomycetota bacterium
CGAATCAGCGTGCTGCGAGGCCCCAAAGCGTCTCCCAGCCAGCCAGTTGGGATTTCGCACACAGAATAGGCGATGGCAAAAGCAGTGAATGCCCATTTCAAGTCGGCGACACCAGAGAGCGAAAGCTCGGAGGCAAGTTGTGGGGCTGCTGCCCCGAAGCAGACGCGATCGATGTAGGTGATCATCGACAGCGTGCAGGCAAATGCCAGCACCTCATACCGTACTCGCGTTTCCGGGAAAGCGTTGCGCGGCGCCTCTCCTTCTGGATTGCGTTGGGAAGCGATGGAGTCGGTGACGGTCACAAGCGGCCTCGTTCAAAAACCTTCGCAGGGCACTATTGCATTTCCCTGCCCACGACCGCGACGTGTTGGCCCCGAGGGACTGTGGCCGTCCATGCGTGCACCAAGACAACCCCATCGATTGCCGCAATCGCCCCCCAAGGCTCGGCGTCAATGTGGTCGAAATCATGCAAAAGTCCGATGGTCTGGCCGCGTTTCACGCGAGATCCACACTCCACAATGGGCTCGTAGTGGCCCCCGAACGGCGCCGTGACATAGCACTCACGATCGACGATTTCGAGTGTTTTTTGCGTACCGGCTTTGTGATGGCCGATGGGTTCGATGGTGCCGTTCAATTGTCCGTGGTGGATGGCTGCAGCGAGCACACCGTGCCGACCGTAGCGCACTCCCTCTGCGTTCACAGCGGCACCCCAGCCCAATTCTGTTCCGACCGTAATCTTTCCGATCCGTTCGGCTTCGCTGGGAAGGAGGCCCGGGGTTTGGTTCTGGTAGATCATCACAACAGGCGTTCCAAACCAGCGGGCTGTGTCGTCAATCCGCTTGCCAAGTTCAGTGTTCTCAGGGGGATGGTAGCTCGCGCAGAGCGCAAATCTTGCAACGTTGCCTCCTGAGTGCAAGTCGATGACGACATGCACCTGCGGCCAGATCGATCGCCGCACGAACGCCGCAATGCGGTGCGTGATACCCGCGAGCGATGCCGAAACACCGGCCCCTTCGACGAATGCGCGGTTGAGATTCACTCCGTCATCCAGGACGCTTTCGCGGGTTCCAGCCAAGAAAGCGGCTGGGTTCAGAACCGGAATCAGGATCACTCGACCGGTCACAGCGTCGATGTCGATCTCCCCCATGAGATGCTTGAGTGCCACCGGGCCTTCGTACTCGTTGCCGTGGTTCGCCCCAAAGGCCACGATCCCCTCACCTGGCTTGGCCTGTGGGCCGACGAACACGGTGAGGGGAATGAGGTGATCCCCCCAGATGCTGTCGTGCTCGAGGGCTACCCAGTAATCCCGCCGGCCTGGGGATTCCAGATCCAGCCGGTCTGGTTGAACGATCGTACGGAATATGGGTCTGAAAGGAGCCATCAGAAGTCCAAAAATACCAAAGGTGCAATTCGTGACACGCGGGGTAGAATAGAGTATTGGGCAGTCGTTGGCCCACTCCAACTTACTCCAGACAGACGTTTGTTATGGCCCTTTCCAATCGTTTGAAACGTACCCTTCAGGGAGCCGTCTTGGGGCTGGCTGGAGCGGGGCAGGGGTTCGCTGCAGGCCCCGATTTTCAGCGTGATATCCAGCCGCTTCTGTCAGAGCACTGCGGCCACTGCCACGGCGTGGATCCCGAAACACGGCAGGCGGATTTGCGTTTAGACATCCGTCAGAATGCCTTGGAAGGGGGCGAATCGGGAACGGCTGCGATCGTGGCCGGCAAACCAGACGCGAGCGAATTGGTGCGTCGGATTGTGTCGGAAGACCCCGACGAGATCATGCCGCCCCCACACGAGAAGAAGCCGCTGGCACCGCAGCAGATCGACCTCCTGAAGCAGTGGATCGCCGCCGGGGCAGCGTACCAACCGCACTGGGCGTTCATTGCTCCGCAGAAGTCATCGCTGCCGACTGAAGGCGGGCAGCACCCGATCGATGCCTTCGTGCGATCCCGACTCGTGAGGGAGGGATTGCAACCGTCGCCTCCGGCCGATCCGGCCGCCCTGTGCCGCCGGTTGCACCTAGATCTCATTGGCCTGCCGCCGTCGCCCGAGCAGGTCGCCGCCTTCGGGCGCAGCGGCTACGAGAAGACAGTTGACGCGCTCCTTGCGAGCGAACGATTCGGTGAGAAGTGGTCGCGGCACTGGCTCGACCTCGCCCGCTACTCCGACACAAACGGTTACGAGAAGGACTTTCGTCGCGAGATGTGGACCTGGCGTGACTGGGTCATCGCCGCGATCAACCGCGACATGCCCTACGACCAGTTCGTGGTGGAGCAGATCGCTGGCGACCTTTTGCCCGACGCGACGCAAGAGCAGATCGTGGCCACCGGCTTCCTCCGCAACAGCATGATAAACGAGGAGGGAGCGATCATCGCGGAGGAATTCCGGATGGTCGAGATGTTCGACCGCATCGACTGCCTGGGCAAGGCGGTGCTGGGGCTCACGACGCAGTGCGCCCAATGCCACACGCACAAGTTCGACCCGCTCACGCACGACGAGTATTACGGCATGTTCGCGTTTCTCAATAACACGTACGAGGCGAGGTCGTACGTCTACACGCCCGAGCAACGGGGGGTGATCGACGACGTGCGACGGCAGCTCGCTGCGGTTGACGAGCAGGTTCGCCAGCAGCAACCAGGCTGGCAGCAGGAGTTGGCGGCCTGGGAGCAGGAGGCGGCGGCGGGGCTCGTTCCTTGGATGCCTGTCGAGATGAAGGAGATGAGCTCAAAAAACATGCTCACGCACCCGACGCAACTGCCCGACAAGACAATCCTTATGCTCGGCCACTGGGACAAGGAGATGATCTTCGAATCGCAGCCGGATCTACGCGGGGCGACGGGCCTGCAGTTTGAGGCCCTCGTGCACGGTGACCTCTTCATGCATGGCCCTGGCCGCGAGGGCGCGTGGGGCGTCGAGGAGCTCAAGGTATCTGCAAAGAAGCCAGGCGAGGAGACGTGGGGGCCTCTCAAGCTCATGAACGCCACGGCCGACTTCTCCGGTTCTCAACGCATGGAGACGAAACCAGCGTCGAAGGACGGCAAGGAGGTGGAGAAAAAGATTTCGCACGGTCCGGTTGCGAATCTCATCGACGGTGACGACGACTCTGCGTGGGAGACCGACCGTGGGCACATCGTCCGCCACCAGCCTTCGGTCGCGGTCGTGCAGTTCGAGAAGCCCATCGACCTGCCGGAGGGTACCGTGCTCAAGGTTGTTGTGCGAATGGCGGGCAGCGATACGATGCGGATGCTCGCCTGCTGCCGAGTCAGCCTCACGACCGCCCACGCCCCCGCCGCCCCGGCGATCGATCATGCCGCGATCCTTGCAATGCGTACGCCGAAGGAGCGTCGGCTTCCCGCCGACGAGGCGGCGCTCTTCGCCGCATGGCGACGCACGGTGGAGGAACTCCAGCCGGTCAATGACCAGACCGCAGCTCTCTGGAGGAAGATGCCGCAGGCACCGACCACGGTGCTTCATATGGCCGAGCGGCCCCACGCCCAGCACCGCAAGACTCACCTGCTCGATCGCGGTGCATGGAACTTGCCGCTCCGCGAGATCGCTCCGCACGTACCTGCGTCGCTCCATCCGTTCCCAGCCGATGCCCCGCGGAACCGGCTCGGGTTTGCCCGGTGGCTCGTTGATCCGCGATCGCCGCTGACAGCTCGGGTGGCCGTCAACCGAATATGGCAGACGCTCTTCGGCGCGGGCCTCGTGGAAACCTCCGATGACTTCGGCACTCGGTCGCCCGTGCCCGACTACCGCGAAATGCTCGATTGGCTGGCCGTCGACTTCACGGAGCGCGGCTGGAGCCAGAAACAAATGATCAAGCAGATCGTGATGAGCCAGACCTACCAGCAGGCATCGCAGCCCACTGGCCAACTGCTGGCCCTCGATCCCGCCAATCGGTTGCTGGCGAGGGGGCCTCGGTTCCGCGTCGATGCCGAGGTGGTTCGCGACATCGCGATGGCTGTGTCGGGCCTGCTCACGCACGAACTCGGCGGCCCGGGTGTGATTCCGCCGGTGCCACAAAACGTGCTCAACTTCAATTATGCCTACCCCGACTTCTGGAAGCCTGCCGAGGGGTCGCAGCGGTATCGACGTGCTGTCTACCTCTTTCGGAAGCGGTCGATGCCCGATCCTGTGCTCGGCAACTTTGACGCTCCTAACGGCGACGTGTCGTGTGCCCGTCGCTTGCGGTCGAACACCCCACTGGCGGCCCTCACCGGATTGAACGAGCCCGTTTTCGTCGAGGCTGCGCGGGCACTGGCGATTCGCACGATTCGGGAAGGCGGTGCCGATGATGCCAGCCGGGCCCCGTATGCGTTTTTTCTCTGCACGTCGCGGCAGCCAACAGACGAAGAAAAGAAAGAGATGTATCGATTTCTGGATGCCCAGAGAACGCGACTCGCTGCCGGGTGGATGAACGCACGCGAGGTCGCTGCCGGGGAGGCCGACGCCATTCTAAACCTCCCGGTTTCCGCGACCCCGCAGGATGCCGCCGCCTGGACGCTCATGGCCCGCGTGCTGCTGAATCTGGATGAGACCGTGAGTAAAAATTAAGTCAGAGAGGCGTGCCGATTTGTTATCTTGATGCCTTTGCAAAGGTCCGTGCAATCAGACAGATTTCTTTCGTTTGGATTGTTGTATGAACGTTTTTCGCACACGTCCCGAAGCCCTCGCCCAAGCGGCCTCGCGTCGCTGGTTCTTTGGCGAGTGCGGCGTTGGCCTCGCGGGCATTGCTGCTGGCTCGCTCCTCTCTGCAGAGGCCCGCGCGGCCTCCAGCCTTTCAAGGCCCCTGGCTGTCAAGCAACCCCACTTCGCGCCGAAGGCCACACGGGTGGTGTATCTCTTTCAGGCAGGTGCTCCGAGCCAGTTGGAGTTGTTCGATCCGAAACCAGAGCTGTCCAAGTCGGACGGAAAGTTGCCGCCGGCGGATCTGCTCAAGGGGTACCGTGCAGCGTTCATTAATCCCAACTCGGCGCTCCTGGGCCCCAAGTATCAGTTTCAAAAATATGGCACGTGCGGAATGGAGATGAGCGAACTCCTGCCGTATACGGGCAAGATCGCCGATGACATCTGCCTTATCCGTTCGATGCAGACCGACGCCGTGAACCATGCGCCTGCGCAGATTCTCATGAACACAGGCTCGCAACAGTTTGGTCGGCCGAGCTTTGGGGCGTGGACGCTTTACGGTCTCGGCAGCGAGGCCTCTGATCTGCCGGGGTTTGTGGTGCTGACCAGCGCCAAGGGCACCAGCGGCGGCACCAGCAACTACGGCGCAGGTTTTTTGCCGACACTCTACGGCGGCATCCCGCTGCGAAGCGGCGGCGATCCCATCCTCTACCTTTCAAATCCAAAGGGTATCGACCGCGACACGCAGCGAGCCTCTCTCGACACGCTCAGTCGGCTCAATGATCTGTCATTCAAAAACGTTGGCGATCCCGAGATTACAGCGAGGATCCAGAGCTACGAGATGGCGTACAAACTTCAGGCAAGCGCTCCCGAGTTGATGAATCTCGCTGATGAGCCGAAGGAGGTGCTGGCCCGCTACGGGATCGACGATCCGACGAAGGCTGGTTTTGCCCGCAACTGCCTGCTTGCCCGCCGGTTGCTGGAACGTGGAGTTCGGTTTGTGCAGCTCTTTCACGAGGCGTGGGACCAGCACGGCAATCTCACGAAGGCGATCAAGGCAAACGCGATCGATACCGACCAAGCGAGCGCCGCGTTGGTCACCGACTTGAAGGAGCGGGGCCTCTTGGACGACACGATCGTGGTGTGGGGTGGCGAGTTCGGGAGAACGCCGATGGTGCAGGAAGGCAACGACGGCCGCGATCACCACAACCGCGCCTTTACGATGTGGCTGGCCGGAGGCGGCATCAAGCGGGGGCACGTGCACGGTGCAACCGACGACTTCGGATTCAACCCCGTTGCCGATACGGTGCATGTCCACGATCTCAACGCCACGCTGCTCCACCTGCTTGGCTTTGACCATACGAAACTCACCTACCGCTCTCAAGGCCGCGACTATCGGCTCACCGACGTGCATGGCAGTCTGGTGCAGGGCATCCTGCGATGAGAGCCCTTCGTTTTGAAGCGGCTAGGATCCCAGTTCATCTGGTGGCTGTCAGCTTTGCAGCACAGAATGGCCTCTGCGATCCTCTGCCTGCTATAAACTGGGGGAGATGTCTTTCCTCAGAACCCTCGCAAAAAAGAGACAACTATGCAAAAGGCGGCACTCGTAAGTTGGGCTGGCTTCTGGAATCGGCTCTCGAATGATGGAGTGCGGCTGGTGTTTTTTGGTTTCATTCTCTTCTGTGGGATCTGGATCCCACAGACCCGGACTTTCGCCCAGGCACCGCAGTTGCTGACGCCTGGAACATCGCTGGCCGATTCACGGCTCGCAGCCCCTCGTACCGTGGACAGCGAACAACCTTTTCACACGGTCCGCTCAGCCGAGGAGTGGACCGCGAGGCGGGACGCTATCCGCCGCCGCATCGCCGTCTCGGCTGGGCTATGGCCCATGCCGAAAAAGGCCCCGCTCAAGCCTGTCATTCATGGGCGAATCGACAAGGGTGACTACACGATCGAGAAAGTGTTTTTCGAGTCCTTTCCGGGGCATTTCGTGACCGGCAATCTGTACCGACCCGTCCGACCTCAGGCGAGCGAGTCGCAGCAACTGCCTGGCGTGCTGTGCCCACATGGGCACTGGAAGAACGGCCGCTTCATGGATTCGGGGGAGGCCGTCGGACACCAGCAGATTAAGGAGGGGGCCGAACATTTCGTGAATGGCGGGCGAAGTCCGCTTCAGGCTCGCTGCGTAGGCTTGGCCCGTCTGGGATGCGTGGTATTTCACTATGACATGCTGGGATGTGGCGATTCGATACAGTTTTCGTCGCACCGACAAGGCCCCCACGCCTCGCTCGATGGCCGCGAGTTGGGCAGTTGGGGATTTGACAATTTCGAGGCGACCGCCCGACTCCAAGGCAGTTTTGGTCTCCAGACATTCAACAGCATCTGCGCGCTTGATTTTCTCAGTTCACTGGCAGGCGTTGATCCG
>QWQH01000119.1 GCA_003670915.1 Planctomycetota bacterium
CCAATCATCTCACTTGCGTGTGAGGTTTCCATCCTCCGTTCCTTTCAATGGCTGTTTGTGTTTCTGTTGCTCGGGAGCCTACCCATAGCGTGGACTTCCGCTGCCGAAAAGCGGGCGGATGAAAAACCGAAACCCACGGCCAGCGTGTTTGACGGTCCGCGAATCGATGCCGGGCGGCAGGGCCCGGTTGGCTCGAAAAGCCCATGACAGGCACCACCAGGCTAGGGATCCCAATGAAAAACACGCACCCCGCCCCATCACAGAGTGCTCATGCGTTGCCATGCGTTGCCATGCGAGATCATGCAAGATCATGCCACACTCAACGTATGCTAGACTTCTTACTATTGGCTTCCGGATATTTTTAGACTTTGGCCTCTCTGGAGAAGTGTGTCTATGGCACCCCATACCCTTCACTCGGTTGATTCTGTTTCTCGGCGTGGGTTTGTTGCGACCGCCGCTGCGGCAAGCACCACTGTGGCAGTCTTGTCCGATTCAGTGGGCCGAGTGGCTCACGCCGCCGGGAGCGATCGACTCAAAGTGGGTCTCGTGGGGTGTGGCGGCCGTGGGAGCGGTGCCGCCATGCAGGCGATGTATGCCGATCCAGGGGTGGTGCTCTGGGCATTGGCCGATCCGTTTGCCGATCGGCTGAAGAGCGGAGCCGGCGTGTTGGGCAGAGCGGTTGCGGACGAAGCCCAAAAGGACGCGTCGTTTGCTGATCGGTTTGATTGCCCACCCGAACGCCAATTTACGGGGCTGGACGGCTACAAGGATTTGATCGCGTGCTGCGATGTTGTGCTGTTGGCCGCGCCGCCTGCGTTTCGGCCGCTGCACCTGAAGGCGGCCGTCGAGGCTGGAAAGCATATCTTCTGTGAGAAGCCGATGGCAGTCGATGCGGCAGGACTGCGGAGCGTGCGAGAGAGCGCCGCAGTGGCGATAGAAAAAAATCTCTCGCTCGTAGCCGGCTTCTGCTGGCGGTATGCCACGCGGGAGCGGGATGTTTTCAAGCGCATCCAAGACGGGGGGATCGGACAGGTGCGTGCCGCCTATACGACGTACAACGCCAGTGGTTTCCGGGGAGAAACGCCTCGCAACCCCGAGTGGAGCGACATGGAGTATTACATTCGTAATTGGCAATACTACACGTGGCTTTCCGGCGACCACATCGTGGAGCAGGCCGTGCATTCAATCGACCGCCTCGCGTGGGCGATGAACGATGAAATGCCCGTCAGTGTGCTCTGCACGGGCGGGCGGGAGATGCGGCCCGATGTGCCACTTGGCAATAATATTTACGATCATTTTGTGGCGGCATTTCAGTACGCTGACGGCCGTCGCGGATTCCACATGTGCCGGCATTTTCCAGGCGCGGCCAATGAAAATGCCGACTATGTCATCGGCACCACAGGCACGGCCACGATCAACGGCTTTGCGAACCAGCAGGAGATGGTGACCAACGGCACTCGCTGGCAGAGCAACGTGCCGAAAAACGATATGTATCAGCAGGAACACAACGAACTCTTCGCCAGCATTCGATCCGGCAAGCCGATCCACGACGGAGAACGGATGACCAATAGCACGGCGATGGCGATAATGGCCAGAATGAGTGCCTACACAGGCCAGCCCGTGACATGGGCACATCTCTGGGATTCGAAGGAGGATCTCGCACCGCCAGCGTGGAAACTTGGTCCAATGCCCGCCATGGCACCGGTTGCCGTGCCTGGCAAGACAAAACTCATTTAATCCACCGGTTCGCACAACTGAGGGGACAATCCATGACCGCCACGCCTGCCACACCATCTGCTTCCCAGCCACCATCGCCGATCTTTCGCAGCGGACTCTCAGATGGGACTCAACGGCATACCCAGCCAAGTCATGGGCATGCACCGCACGCGCAGGCCAGTTTGAATCCGCTGCACGATCGTCAGCGAGTGCCTGTCACGGTGTACGACCAGCCAGGCGATGCCAGCCGGGCCGTAGCCCGCGAGATCGTAGAATTGATTCAGTCTCGGGCTCGCGTTGGTAAGACAACGGTGCTGGGCTTGGCCACAGGTAGCACGCCAGTAGCTGTCTACGACGAGCTCATCCGCCTGCACCGCGAGGAGGGCGTGTCGTTTAAGACTGTTATCGCGTTCAACCTCGACGAATACTGGCCGATCCAGCCCGACGCCCTCCAAAGCTACCGTCGCTTCATGCGAGAGCATCTGTTTGACCACGTCGATATTCCTGCCAACGCGATTCACATTCCCGACGGCACGCTGCCTCGCGAGCAAGTGGCTGCCGCCTGCGTTAGGTATGAGGAAATGATTCGGGAAGCCGGGGGGATCGACTTGCAACTGCTCGGTATTGGCCGCACCGGGCACATCGGATTCAACGAGCCAGGCAGCGGATTGGAAAGCCGCACGCGTCTCATCACGCTGGATAGCGTGACAAGAAGCGATGCGGCCAGCGACTTTTTTGGCGAATGGAATGTGCCGCGGCAGGCCGTCACCATGGGCGTGGGATCGATTCTGGATGCCAGACGCGTCGTGCTGCTCGCTTTCGGCGAGCACAAGGCGCCAATCGTGCGCAGCGCCGTCGAACAGCCACCAAGCAGCCACGTGTCGGCCAGCGCCCTGCAACAGCATCCGGATGCGAGGTTTGTGCTCGACAGGGCAGCGGCATCGCGACTGACACGGTTTGAATCGCCGTGGGTTGTTGGGGCGGTTGAGTCGATGGGCCTGGAGTGGACCGACGGCCTTTCACGCAAGGCCGTTATCTGGCTTTCACTGAAGCTCGAAAAGCCGATCCTGAAGCTCACTGATGAAGACTACAACGAGCATGGTCTCCAAGATTTGCTCTCCAAACGAGGCCGCGCCTATGACCTCAATATCGAAATTTTTCGTGGGCTCCAAAACACGATCACGGGCTGGCCGGGTGGAAAGCCCGGCAAGCCCAAGCGAGTGCGGGGCAGCGAGGCGGTTGCGAATCAATCACAGCCAGACGTATTCCCGAAGCGAGTGGTTGTGTTTAGCCCACACCCCGACGATGACGTGATCAGCATGGGCGGCACATTTATCCGTCTCTGCGAACAAGGGCACGAGGTACACGTGGCCTATCAAACCAGTGGCAACATCGCGGTCTGGGACGAATCGGCCGATCGGCACGTCGATTTCGTGGAGGAGTTTTGCCGCGCGTTTGGCATCGGCGTTGAGCCCCTGGAAACGGTGGCGATTCAAAACAGTTCTGCGACAAAGAGCCCTCGCCAAATCGCCGATACGATTCGCGACTTTCTTCGCACGAAGCCTGCTGGGGCCGTCGATCTGCCCGAACTGCAAACCGTCAAGGGAATGATTCGCCGCACCGAGGCCCGCGCGGCAGCGAGGTACTCCGGCGTGCAACCCGAGCGGATTCATTTCTTGGATCTGCCGTTCTACGAAACTGGCCGAGTGCGCAAGAAGCCAATCGGCCAGGACGATATTGCGATCACCGTGAAGTTGCTGGAGGAGGTGAAGCCGCAGCAGATATATGCCGCCGGCGATCTCTCCGATCCTCACGGCACCCACCGCGTGTGCCTGGCCGCCGTGCTGGGGGCCTTGAGCCAACTGGCCGACCGTCCGTGGGCCAAAGACTGCGAACTCTGGCTCTATCGCGGCGCGTGGCAGGAATGGGAACCGCACGAGATTGATATGGCCGTACCGCTCTCACCCGACGAAGTCGAGCGAAAACGGATGGCGATTTTCAAGCACGAGAGCCAAAAAGATCGTGCTCTTTTCCCAGGCCCAACCGACTCCCGCGAATTCTGGCAGCGGGCTGAAGACCGCAACCGGGAAACAGCGAGGCTGTACGATCGGCTGGGACTCCCCGAATACGAAGCGATCGAGGGCTTCGTGCTGCACCGCTCATCGCCGACCTCACCAGTCGGCTCCTCTGACGCCTCGAAATTCTAATACGCCTCGGAACGAGTCAATCGCGTCTCCAAAGGATCCATGAAGAAATACAACGTTGGCATCATTGGCTACGGATGGGCAGCAACCGCACACATTGCAGCGATCAACTCCACGAAGCAGGGGCAGGTGACGGCGGTCTATTCGTCGAGGCCCTTAGATGCAACGCAGGTGAGCCTGGCGCACGGCGGCCAAATCAAACCCTACCAGAACCTCGATGCGATGCTCGCTGATCCGAGCCTCCACGTGGTCGATATCACAAGCTACCCCAGCCAGCATCGGAACCACGCCGTAGCAGCCGCGCAGGCGGGCAAGCACATCATCCTAGAAAAGCCGATGGCGAACTCCCCGCAGGAGGTGCGAGAGATCGTCGCGGCAGCCACAGCGCACGGCGTGCGGGGTTGCGTCTGCTTTGAGGCTCGTTTTTCCAGTCAATTCCAAGTGACCAAAGCCGTTGTCGACGAGGGCTTACTCGGCCGCCTGCACTACGGCGAGATCGACTACTACCATGGCATCGGCCCGTGGTATGGCCAGTTTCGCTGGAACACACAAAAGAAAGACGGTGGCAGCGCCCTGCTGACGGCTGGCTGCCACGCGATGGATGCGTTGCTGATGGTGATGGGCAGTGAGGTGGAAAGTGTGTCGAGCATAAGCACCAAATCATCCAGTGACATCTTCAAGCCCTACGAATACGACACATCGAGCGTGACAATCCTGCGGTTTGCAAACGGCGCCATCGGGAAGTCGGCCGCGATTGTCGACTGCCTGCAGCCCTACTATTTCCACACGCATCTGGTGGGCAGCGAAGGCAGCCTGCTGGACAACAAATTTCACTCGCAGAAGCTCAACGCCGACAGAAGCCACTGGAGCGAACTGTCCATGAAGATGCTCGACTCGGGAGACGTGAGTGACCACCCCTACGCGGCGCAGTTTCAGACGTTTTTTGATGCGCTCGACGAGAATCGCGACATGCCCCTGACGAGCTTCAAGGAGGCCTCTCGCACGTTTGACGTCATCTTTGCCGCCGACGCAAGTGCCGCACAGGGGGGCACTTGCATCCATCTCACAACATAAGAATCGGTGTCAGCTACCAAAACTGGGTAATTTGAAATGAAATCACGTCTCACAGCTTCCCTATTCATTCTGACTTTTGTGGCTGCCACCGTTTGTGCGGCTGAGCCGCCGCCGGGCTTTGTGTCGCTGTTTGATGGGCAGACTCTCTCCGGATGGCGAGGCCGACCGCACCTCGATCCGCAAGAGGATGCCAAAGGCACGCCCGAAGAGCAGCGACTGAGGCAGGCAGTGTGGAACCGCGATCTGGTTTCGCACTGGAGCGTGGAAGATGGTGTCATCACAAGCGACGGGCAGGGTGTATTTCTCACGACCAACCGCGATTACTCCGATTTTGAACTGCTCATCGAGTGGATGCTGCCTTTGGCGTGTGCCGATAGCGGCATCTACTTGCGAGCCAATCCACAGGTACAAATCTGGGACCCCGATTGCCCGCGTGATTTTCCTCACGGCTGCCAGAAAGGCTCGGGGGCTCTCTGGAATAATGCCCCTGAATCCGCAGGAAAGTTCCCGCTCGTCAAGGCCGACAAGCCGACGGGCCAGTGGAATGCTGCGAAAATCTGGATGCAGGGCAATCGCGTGAGCGTGATCCTCAACGATCAGTTGGTAGTCGACAATCAGGTGCTAGCCAACTTCTTTGCAAAGGGTGCGGCTTTGCCAACAACCGGTCCGATACAGATTCAAACGCACGGGGCACCCATGAAGGTGCGGAATGTTTTCATTCGAGAGCTTTCGTCACTGGATGGCTCGGGACCAGGCTGGCGAGATCTCAACGAGGCCGACTTTACGAACGTCAACTGCAATCCCGATACGTGGACCTGGCAGGATGGCACGGCGCATTGCACGGGGCAGCCTGTGGGCGTGATTCGCACCAAGGAGCCGGTCGCCGATCTGGAAATGGCACTGGAGTGGCGGCACCTCTCCGCGGGTGGCAACTCCGGCGTCTTTCTTTGGTCCCCACCCCAGGCAATTGAAGGCCTGCTACCTGGCATACTTCCCCCGGGGGGCATCGAGGTGCAGGTACTGGATCACGGCTATACCGCACAGTATGAAAAATCGTCTGGCAAAAAGGCCGACTGGTTTACGACCCACGGGGATGTCTTTCCGGTTGGCACCTCCACAATGAAGCCGTTTGCGCCAGTATCTCCCGACGGCACTCGCAGCTTCCCGAAGGGCAAGCACTCGCGAGGCACTCCCGATTGGAATCGTTACTTCATTCGTGCCATCGGGGGCGAGGTGCGGCTGTGGGTGAATGGGCACGAAGTATCGGGTGGCTCTGGATGCACTCCGTCGACGGGTTTTCTGTGCCTGGAATCCGAAGGCACGCCGGTGGAATTCCGTAGACTGCGAGT
Organism: Planctomycetota bacterium; assembly: GCA_003670915.1. Classification (GTDB taxonomy): domain Bacteria; phylum Planctomycetota; class Planctomycetia; order Pirellulales; family UBA1268; genus BAIKAL-G1-2R. The sequence continues at coordinate 6,344 of QWQH01000119.1, forward strand.
GCGCCCCGTCTCAGATGCACAATCGGTTCGATCCAGCGACACTCCGACATCGGCGGCCAACAAACACCGAACGGACGATGATGCCGGGTTTATTTCCCTCTTCGATGGCACATCGCTGACTGGCTGGCAGGGGGACGTAGACGGCTACGAGGTGGCCAATGGCGAGTTGCGTTGCAGGCGTGGCGGCGGCGGCAATCTCCTGACGCAGACAGAATACGATGACTTCGTATTGCGGTTTGATTTTCGGCTGACTCCCGGGGCAAATAATGGATTGGCAATTCGCGCACCGGCCAACGGCGATGGAGCCTTCGCTGGAATGGAGCTTCAGATTCTGGACGATTCACACCCAAAATACTCCAAGATTCAGCCGTGGCAGTCCCACGGATCGATCTACGGCGTGATGCCTGCCAAGCGAGATTGCTTGCAACCAGCCGGCGAGTGGAACTCTGAGGAAGTCACCGTGAGCGGCTCAAAAATTGCCGTGGTCGTCAACGGAAAAGCGATCATAGATGCCGACATCGCCGCCTTTCGTAACGGCCAGCCGACTCCCGATGGCATGGCCCATCCCGGCTTAAACCGTACGAAAGGCCACATTGGCTTCCTCGGTCACGGCGACGAGGTGCACTTCCGTCGCATTCGCATTCGACCAATCGAATCGAAATGAGA
>QWQH01000123.1 GCA_003670915.1 Planctomycetota bacterium
CGTGGGCGAGGCTTTGCGGGAGGCTTGTGCGGTTTTGTTTTTCGCAGTCTGTTTCTTTTTCTGGACGGGCATCTTTTTTACCGGCATCTTTTTGAAGGGAAGAGTCATGCGGATATTTTTGGCAGGAATCATGCAGGGCTCACACGTTGCGGCGCTTGTGCACGATCAAACGTATCGAAACACGCTTCGCGACCTCGTTGAGAACCATTGGCCCGACGCCGAAGTCTACGATCCCTTTGCCAACCACGCCACTTCCGTCGGCTACGATCGGCGGCGGGCGAGGGATGTGTTTGTGGGGCACGTGGAAATGTGCCGTGTCTTTGATCTCGTCATCGCCTACGTGCCGGAGGCGTCGATGGGGACTGCGATTGAGATGTGGGAGGCCAGCCAGCACGGCCGCACCGTCGTGACGATCACGCCGTTGGTGCACAACTGGGTGGTGCAACTGACGAGCCAAGCGGTCTATCGGGATCACGATGCTTTTGCCCACGCGGTCGTCTCGGGACAGATCGATCGCCTGCTCAAGAAAACGCTTTGACCGAATGCGATCTAGCGGCGGTTGAGAGAGTGCGTGCAGGCGGTGAGAATGGCGTCGGCAGATTCAAAGTCCAGCGGCCACGCCGGAATGCAGAAGTCGTCGCGTGCGTTGGAATCACGGGCATCCATCTCCATCTCTGGAGTGAGCCACTGGTGTCTCAAAAGATCTGCCGTAGGCGTATCGGCTGCGATCACGATTTCGGCTGAGCCCAGCGAGGCGGCTACCAAATCTCGCAGCGGTTCTGAGTGGGCCGCGGCGTTCAGATCGCAGATCGCCACATGCACAACCATCGGCACGCCTGTTTCAATCGCCAGTTCGGCCAGAATGCCCGCGTGCATGACGAAGATGACATCGGGAATGAAGAGGTCGACGGCTTCAGCGATAGCCTGTCTGGCCGCTTCGCGCACCAACCCCAGAAGGCTCGGCGAAAGAGTGGCGATTGCTTCCAGAAAAGATTGGGGCGATCCGTTGCGAACAGCTTCCAAAAAGAGCATGTTGGCCGCGGCAATGTCGTGTAAGTGGATTCCCTGCAAGCCTGGCTTGTGGGATTCAAGGCTGGAAACAGACGTAGGCCCACAGGCCATTGCAACCGCACCACGTCGGGCCAGCAGGTGGCAAAAGGCGTGCACGCGCGCGTGAGGCAGGTCGCAGCAGCCATGATCGATGAGCAGTACACGCATGGGAAATATTCCGCGATGCTCTAACGGTGAACCTGCAGTGTTGCGAGGCGGCTCTCACATCAAACCGCCCCATCGGGCAACCCCGAGCGAGACAGCCATCCAAACGGCCGCCCCCCAGTCGTCTGCCATAATACCCAGTCCAGCAGGCAGATGCTCCAACCGGCGGCACGGAAAAGGCTTCGTGATATCAAAGAGCCTGTGCAGCAAGAACGCAAGCACCAAAAGCACAGGCGATCGAGCCGCCGCAGGCACAACCAGAAGCCCAAGGGGCAGGCTTGCCATCTCGTCGTAGACGATCGCTCCTGGATCGCTGCCGAGGCCCAGACGGCGAGCGGCCAACGAACACAACGGGATGCCCGCCACGTTGATCACCACCAACACGAGGGCTTCAACGGCCGTGGCCGAGGCTGTGGAAAGGGCCAGCCCGCTTGTGGCTGGAGCCAGCAGGCTGCCCAACAGCACGGAGAGCAACACCCCCACGAGAGCACCGAAAGTGCCGGGTGCAAATGGAATCCTGCCGATGCCGCCGCAGGTGGCCACGAGTACGGCTGGATCAAACCAGTTGGGCAGGGCCGCGGCAGGGTGCGTAGAAGATTGCATGGCAACGCAATCCTACGCTTCTTCGACGATCCCGTTCAGCTTTTCTGAATGCGGCAGGATCCGTTCGGGAGGCAGCGGCCCGTGAGTCGCAGGCGGTTGCGAGCAAATATGCGGTAGCCCACGTCAGCCAGTTGCTTGATTCCGGGCCACGCCGTTGGGGCCATCAGCCACCCCAGGCCGACGGCTGCGTAGAGCCGACGAAACACCTCCACGCCGATGACCCACGTGCCATCCGGCAGCCGAGCGTGAATCTCGGCCATGAGTTGCTCAAATGTTTTGCCGGTCGCCTCGGAATTGAAATCGGACGCAGCAATATCGGTAAACCGAATCCGTTGCCCCGCATCTTTCCGACGCAGCATGTTGATTTCCCGAATGCACAGCGGGCAATCGCCATCGAAAAAAACCTCAATCACAAAAGGGGCTTCGGAGCCCGTAATCGAGAAACCATCGCTTACCTCGCGGGGAGGAGTTGGGAGTTCACCGATGCGTGAGAGAGGCGATAGCGTTGCCATGTGGGTATGATACGATTCTGGTGGCAACGGGCCACTCCGGCGAAAAATCGCGAAGGATTTTCATGGAAACAACGACTCCACAACCGGCCGAGCCAGCCGCCACAAGAATCCCGCTGGCCTTTGAATCGCGCATTCTAGAGCCGCTGGGGCTGTTGCAGTTGGTGGAGTATCCCCATCCGGCTCTGCTGCGACCCGCTCGGCCGTTGGTGCGAATCGATGATGCCCTATGCGAAGCCGTCGAGCAGATGTTTGAGATCATGTACGAGTCGGTTGGCGTTGGACTGGCAGCCAATCAGGTGGCGCTCCCCTACCGACTCTTCATTGTGAATCTGGAGGCACATGGCGACGCGGGTGAGGAACTGGTCTTTATCAATCCATCGATCAGCCGGCCTCGCGGCACTGCAGTGCAGGAAGAGGGCTGCTTGAGCCTGCCGGGGCTGCGGATGGATGTGCGTCGGCCGGAGCGGGTGGTGATCGATGCATGGTCGCTCGACGGCACGCCGATTCATCTGGATCTGGACGGCATGCTCGCCCGCGTGGTGCAACACGAATTCGACCACCTGGAGGGCCGGCTCTTTACCGATCGGCTGCCGGAGGCCGCTGCCTTGGAAGCGCGTCGCTCCTTAGAGACCTTCCGCGAGGTGTTTGAAGGCCGGCAGTCGCGAGGGGAACTGCCCGCAAGCAACTCGCTGCTGGCAAGGCTCGACCGGCTTGAAGCAGATCGCTGCGCTGACCCCAACGCACCTGCGTGACACCCATGCACGCGACTGCCATCCCAGAGATCGCCAAACGGAACATCCGGCCACTGCGTATTGTGGTGATGGGCACAGGGCCGTTTGCGGTGCCAATGTTCCAGGCCTTAGTGCAATCGCCGCATGAGATTGTGGGCGTCGTCACGCGGCCCAACCGAGCGGCTGCAGGCCGTCGACCGCCCACCAATCCGCTCCGGGAGGCGGCCATGGCAGCAGGTTTATCCGTGCTGGACCCCGAGCGAGTCAACGACGACGCCTCCGTTGAAGCGATCCGACGGCTGGCTCCAGACTTGCTTGTGGTGTGCGACTATGGGCAGATCCTCTCGCCTAGCGTGCTTGGAACCGCGGCCTACGGCGGAATCAATCTGCACGGCTCGCTCCTGCCTCGACACCGCGGCGCGGCGCCTGTGCAGTGGGCCATTTTAGAAGGAGACCCGATTACGGGAGTGAGCGTGATCCGCATGACGCCCACGCTCGACGCTGGCGTTGTGCTTGTGGCCCGCGCCACGCCTGTCTATCCGCGAGAGACAGCCTCGCAGCTAGAACATTTGTTGGCCGAGTTGGGCGCCGGCGCGACGCTTGAAGCAATCGAACGACTGCAGGCGGCCAAATCACTCAACGCCGCCGACACTCAGTGCGATCCAAGTTCGGACGATACGATTGGCACTCCCCAAAATCCACTCCATGCCACCCGCGCCCCCCGTCTCACAAAGGCCGATGGAATCGTCGACTGGTCGCTACCTGCTACTCGCTTGGAACGGATGCAAAGGGCGATGGATCCTTGGCCGCGGATTGCGACGTTTCTTGCCGGCCGCATCAGTGACCATCCGCCGTTGCGGCTGGTGCTTGAAGATGTGGATGTGGCCGGAGGGGACGGAGCAGCGTCAAACATCAGGCCCGGCACCGTGCTGGCAGCAGGCGACGATGGAATTGTCGTGGCGTGTGGAGAGGGCACGTCGCTAGTGATTCGTCGGCTGGTGCCAGAAGGTCGCCGCAGCATGTCGGCGGCGGAGTTTCTGCGGGGTCACAGCCTTCTGCCAGGGACGATTCTGAGCAGTGGCTCAACGGAATGAACCCCATGGAAAACGTGCGCAACACGTGAAGCCAAACCCCATCACACGTTGAAAGTGTGTCGTGGTGGTCATTAGAATCGAACCCATGCCCAAGCAACTGTGGATCGAAACAGTCGGATGCCAGATGAACGTGCTCGACAGCGAGTTGGTTGTGGCGGCGCTGCGCCGAACGGGCTGGGAGATGGCCAAGACCTCTGCCGATGCCGACGCCATTTTCTATAACACGTGCAGCGTGCGGCAGCATGCCGAGGATAAAATTTATTCGGCGCTGGGTCGGATCCGAATGCAAAAGCAAGAACGGCCCGGGCTCGTGGTGGGCGTGCTGGGCTGCATGGCCCAGAAGGATCAGGCACTGATTCGGAAACGCGCCCCGTGGGTGGACCTCGTGGTCGGGCCTGGGCAGTTGCATCAGGTGCCGGAGCTTGTGGATGGGATTCTGGCGGGTGGAGGCCCGCGGCTGGAAGTGAGCCTAGGCCGCAAGGCAGGTAGCCGCGACACCGTGGCCAGAAGTTTTGAAAGCTACGACCCCGATCGCGATCCCACGATGCGGCCGACGCCGTTTCAGGCATTCGTGCGGACGCAGACGGGCTGCGACAAATTCTGCGCCTTTTGCGTCGTGCCGCAGGTGCGGGGGCCAGAGCAGGCGCGTCCACCAGAGGCCATCCTAGCCGAGACACACAAACTCGTGGCCGAGGGCTGCCGCGAGATCACGCTCATCGGCCAGACGGTCAACAGCTACCGGTGGACCGAGGGCGAGCGGACCACACGGCTGGCCGATCTGCTCGCACAACTCGACGGAGTGGCGGGCTTGGATCGCATTCGATTCGTCACGAATTACCCTCGCGACATGACAAACGACCTCATCGCTGCGGTGCGGGATCTCCCGAAGGTGTGCCATTCTCTCCACGTGCCTGCGCAGCACGGCTCCGATACGGTGCTCTTGCGGATGAAGCGGGGCTACACGATCGGCGAATACATGGAGATGCTCGGTCGCATACGGGAAGCGTTGCCGCATGCTGCGGTGACGAGCGATTTTATCGTTGGCTTTTGCGGCGAGACCGATGCAGAATTTCAGCTCGCGCTGGATCTCGTGCAGACAGCCGACTTCAAAACAAGCTTCATCTTCAAGTACAGCCCTCGCCCTGGGACCAAGGCTTTTGAGCGACAGGCCGACGATGTGCCCGAAGCAATCAAGAAAGTGCGGCTTCAACGGCTGATGGAGGCGCAGGCCGATGTGAGCCTTGCCGGTAATCTGCCGTTTGTCGGCACGCGTCAGCAGGTGCTTGTTGAGGGCCCTTCTGTGTGGGAAGAAAAACGCGAATCGGCTCCGAGCCCCGGCGGCGTGGCCCAACTCACCGGCCGCACCGCATGCGACCGGATCGTTGTGTTTGACGGGCCGTCTCGACTTATCGGCCGGCTGATCGATACGAATATCACGTCCGCTGGCCCGTGGACGCTCACTGGAATTGTCTCTGATGGCCTGGCAGATGCCGTGCCGCTGGATGCGTTGGAAACCGATGGCTCTTTGCCAACGGGAAGAAGTGGGATGAGCGAACACAGCAGCCAGCCACCAGTTCGTTCAACGCAACTCTACACCCAACAACTCTACGACATCGCTCTGGCAAACACTGCCTTGCCCTCGCAGCCGAGCGTTCCACCGGGGGTGTGATGTGCCCGAAAAAAGCAACGCTCTTCCGGTGCTTTCATTGGACGGTATGCGACGGTTGCTTGACGATCCCCTCGCGGCTGCCGAGTGGGGCCGGGCTGCGGGGCTGGACGATCCGCACGCGGCTTCTCGGTCGCTGGTGGGACTGTCGGTGCACGGACTCACGCTGGATCTATTGGCGTTGCTGTGCACACAGCTCTCGCATCTCTTGCCCCACGTGAGCGACCCCGACCGAGTGCTCGTGGCGATCGAACGATTTATCTGCAATATTCGCAGCCCGCTTTCGACCGGAACGCTCTTTCAGCGCGACCCGCACGCACTCGATATTCTGCTAAAGATTTTTTCAGCCAGCCCATATCTTGCAGAATTAGTGATCAGCGATCCGGAAGCATGGGAGCAGGTGCGGATCGGGCAGGGACGACCGGAAAGCTCCGCGTCGTTGGCCGCAACGCTGACCACAGAAGTAGCTGCTTCCACGGATCCAGACGCCACCATGCGAGCGATCCGACGGTTTAAGCGGCGGGAAACGCTCCGGATCGCGTATGGAGATACCGTGGGCGGGCAGCGGCTGGAAACCGTTGTTTCACAGATTTCGCTCGTGGCTGATCTGATCGTGCAGGCCGCCGTGCGAGTGGCTGTCACACGGCTCGAACTCCTGCGGGGCATTCCCCGCGGACCCGATGGCCAACGGGCCACGCTGGCGGTGCTGGCGCTGGGCAAGCTCGGCGGCAGCGAGTTGAACTACTCAAGCGACATCGATCTGGTCTGCGTCTATTCGGCCGACGGCAAAGTGGAGGGGCCAAAGCCCTGCAGCAATCAGGAGTTTTTTGAGCGGGCGGTGCAGGAAGCTGTGCGTCTGATGGCCGAGCCAACAGATTTGGGTTTTGCCTACCGAGTCGATCTGCGACTGCGGCCGCATGGTGTACATGGCCCGGCATGCCTGTCGCTCGAAGCCACAACGCAGTATTACGATCAGTATGGCCGTACTTGGGAGCGGCAGGCGTGGGTCAAGGCCAGAGTAGTGGCAGGCGACGAGTCGCTCGGAAATCGGCTGCTGAAAGAGTTGGAGCCGTGGGTGTACCGCCGCTGGCTCTCTCGGGCCGACATCAGCGGCATCAAGGCACTCAAGCGGCGGATCGAACAGCACGCAATCCGCGAGGGCATCC
>QWQH01000147.1 GCA_003670915.1 Planctomycetota bacterium
CGGCTGGCATTTTCGTCGAATGTTGAGCTGATAACCTCGCAACCGGGCCCCTTCACCTGCCGCTCCATATCGGTGACTTCCTCGGGCCGCTCGTCGATAAGGAGCATGAAAACATACGCCTCGGGATAGTTTGTGAGGACGGCCTGAGCCATCTTCTGGAGCAGGATCGTTTTGCCGGCCCGCGGTGGGCTGACAATGAGACCTCGCTGCCCAAAACCGATAGGCACGATCAGGTCGACCACCCGCATCGACACTTCTTCCGTCGTTGTCTCCATCACGATTCGCTCGTCTGGATGCAGCGGCGTCAGCTCATCAAAAAATACACGCGTCGACAGCTTTGCGGGATCCTCCCCGTTGATCGCCTCAACCCGCAGCAGTGCAAAATACCGCTCGCTCTCCTTCGGTGGACGAATCTGCCCTGCCACACTCATGCCGTTGCGCAGACCAAACCGGCGGATTTGGCTGGGCGACACGTAGATATCGTCTGGGCACGACAGGTAGTGGTAATCCGGGCTGCGCAAAAAGCCGAAGCCGTCCGGAAGAATTTCGAGGGTGCCCTCCCCAAACATGAGCCCATTGAGCTTCACTCGCTCCTTGAGAATTCGAAAAACGAGGTCCTGCTTCTTGGCCCCGGTGATGTCGCCGATTTCCTCCTGCCTCGCCAATTCGATGAGCTCCAGCATCGATAGTTTCTGGAGGGCTGTGATATGCGTGTCGCCCTTCTTGAGCGATTCGTACCGGTCGATGGCGTCCACGCCATCCAGTTTGACCTCCGCAGCGATTTCTTCCGCAATCGACAGCGGCTTCGCGTCGAGGTCTTCTGCGGGGGAATTGGGGTCGGTTGTCGACATAGGGCACCTAGAAGGAAGGCACTTGGGCGTGCCGAGAAGGGAGAGAGAAGAGCCAGTAGATGAGGAGGAGACACACTTCGACGAACAAAACAAGCCGCAGGCATACACATTCTTCCGCGTCCCCCGCATGCGCCGCGTTGCACGGCAGATGAAGCGGACTAGGGATCACGGAGGACAAACCCCAACATCGCAAGCCGACCAGAACCCTGATGCATTCCTCACGTGATCCCACATGAGGGAAGGAGGCTGAACCAGATCCGATCGACTGCGGCGAGAGTATAGGCCAAGTCGCCAGAGGTATCCATTGCCACCGCTTTCCCTTCTGGAAAATGGCTTGATGCCGTTGGATTTGTGAGCTTCATGTTTCCACTGGAGTGTGTCGAAAGAGTCGTGATGAGGTCTGGGGAAGGATGCCGCTGGGAGCCCTGCCAGGACGCCTCCCGCGCCGCCTGCTGTGCTGGGCTCAGCCGGCGGTTCGCCAAACGCTCCCGCCGCACAGCCTCATCACACCCAATCAGTATCAGGCAATCGCACACTGCATCCCATCCGGCCCGGTACAACAGCGGCACATCGAGCACCACCACCCGCGGATTGCCCTCGGCCACTTCGTCGGCTCTGGCTTGGTCGAGCATTCCTTGAATCCGCTCGTGCACGCGAGGGTGGACGATTGCCTCAAGCACTTGAAGTGCTGCGGCATGCTCGGCACTCGGGCCAAACACTCGCTCTCCAAGCACGCTGCGTTGCACGCGGCCATCGAGGCCCAGCACATCGTCTCCAAAGTCGGCCACGATTTTCCGCTTGACGCTGGCTTCCTCGAGCACTTCGTGCGCCAAAGCATCGGCATCAATCACACGGGCTCCATGCGCAGCCAGCCGCTGTGCCACAGTCGATTTACCCGCACCGATTTTTCCAACGAGCCCGACGACAATCATGCCCTTCACTGTCATTGCTTTGGCCGTCGAATGCAATCGCCCCCCACTTCACCCCTTCTCGCATTCAGCCCAGGTACTGCCAGAATGAACCGACACGTCCAGCGGCACGTCCAGCGACATGGCGGCTCGCATCTCTTCGCCCACAAGCTCCCCAACGGCCATCACTTCTTCGGCCGGACATTCGACCACCAATTCATCGTGGATTTGCAGCACGATAGCCGCAGTCATGCCGGCGGTCTGGAGTCGGCTGGCAACGTGGAGCATCGCCAGTTTGATGAGATCCGCCGCCGAGCCCTGCACGACGGTGTTGATCGCTGTGCGTTCCGGAAGCGAGAGGGCAACGCTGCCGTGGACGCTGCGGCGGCCCTCGTGATCCCGTACTCCTGTGATTGTCCGTCGACGGCCGAGGATCGTGGTCACGTAGCCATCCCGGCGGCAGCCGTCGAGCACGTCGTCCATAAACGCCGCTGCACCCGAGAACGTCTGGAAATAGGCCGCGATGAACGCAGCCGCCTCGGCCTGTGAAATCCCGAGCGTTTTGGCTAGGCCAAAAGCGCTTTGGCCGTAGAGAATTCCGAAGTTCACGGCCTTGGCAGTGCGACGCAAATCGGATGTGACGGCCTCGGGAGCGACGCCGAAAACGGCAACCGCAGTGCGTGTGTGAATGTCTTCGTTGGTTTCAAAAGCGATCCGCATGGCCTGATCGTGCGAAAGGTGAGCCAGAATCCGCAGTTCAATCTGCGAGTAGTCCGCGGCCACAAAACGCCAACCAGTCTCGCGCGGCAAAAAGGCAGCGCGGATGTGCTGGCCTTCTGCGGTGCGGGTTGGAATATTTTGCAGGTTGGGATCACTCGAACTCAGTCGGCCTGTGGCCGTCACCGTTTGGTTGAACGTGGTGTGGATCCTGCCAGTCGATGGCTCTACGAGTGCCGGCAAGGCGTCGACATACGTGCTCTTAAGCTTTGCATAGCGACGGTGCTCGAGTAATTTGGCCGGCAGCGGGTGTAGCCGCGCGAGTTCTTCCAGCACTTCGGCATCAGTACTCGGGCCTGTCTTGGTACGTTTGACAACTGGCAGATTCAACTCGTCAAAGAGCACGCCTCGCACTTGGAGTGGCGAACTGATTGCGAATGAATGGCCGGCCATCGCATGGATATCCTGCTCGAGTGATGCCAACTGGGCCGCGTATCGGGCAGAGAGCGATGCCAAAACATTGCAATCGATTCGTAAGCCCCGAAATTCCATGTCGGCAAGCACGCCTGCCAGCGGCAGTTCCACATCGGCGTAGAGCGTTTGAAGGTGCGCCGCATGCAACCTTTCCGAGAGCTTGATGAACACGCTCTGCACCACGCGGCAGGACTCTGCCGCGTGGGCGGCATCGGAAGGGTGCTCGATCAAGGTGGCATCATCCGCAGTGATCTGGACTCTTGAGCCTTCGAATGTGGCCACGCCTGACCGCTCGGCTATTTCGGCTAAGCCGTGATTGCGTTCCCCCGCATCAAGCAGGTAGGCAGCCAGCAGCGTGTCAAAAGCCCAGCCACCCAAGCGAATGCCGATCGCGTGGAGGGCAACGGCCTGCCGCTTGAGGTCGTGACCCATTTTCGGCACCGACTTATCGCTGAGCAAGTGCGCCAAAGACCGAAGGCCTTCCGGAACACTGCCTTCATCAAAACCATAGAGCAGTTCGTTGCCAATCCACGCACAGCATGCCTCGCTGGCCAAGGCGATCCCCACTGGGGGTGACAGGATCGTGCCTCCCGGTTGCTGGGCCACGCAGAGAACGATCGACGAAGGCGACGGCAGACGCAGCACCAACGCCGCAAGTGCGGCATCGTCGGTTGGCCGCTCCCAATCGGAAGGCAAGGCAGTCGGCTCGCGAGGACCTTGTTTGAGCGGGACGCGTACCGCGATAGATCGATCCTCTCGAGTGTCGGCCTGATCTTCAACGGCTTTTCCGATAACTTCCTTACCGTCGCGATGATCGCCCTCCAAATTGAGCATGCCCTGCTGGCTCTTGCTACGACTCAGACTTTCGCTGCTGCGAGGCTTTCGGGCAGGGGCAGACCGGACCTTGGACTGAAGACTTTGAAACCCCATCTCGTGTAAAAATGCCGCCAACTTCTCGGCGTCTGGGGTATGGATGCGGCCCGCCTCCCACGGAATATCAATCGGCACCTCGCGGTCCAACCGAACCAACTCGCGGCTAGATCGAGCCGTATCAGCATAGGTGCGGAGATTTTCGCGTCGCTTTGTACCCGCCACAACGTCGGTGTGTGCCAACACGTGGTCAAGCGTGTCGTGGGTTCGCAGCAGTTCGGAGGCGATCTTGGGACCGATGAGTGGGACACCTGGCACATTATCGGCGGCGTCGCCAACCAGCGAGAGATAATCGACGACTTGGTCGGGGCGAATGCCCCAGTCGGCCAACAGTTCGCGAGTACCCATAAACGCATTGCTCCGCAGATTGAGCAATCGCACGCGGTCGCAGAGCAACTGCCGCGCATCCTTGTCCGAGGTGGCCAAGATGCACTGGCCTCCTTGCGCCAGCGTGCGCGATGCGAATGTGGCCAGAATGTCATCCGCCTCGAAACCAGCCATTTCCACGCACGGGATGCCCATACAATCAAGCAACCGCCGCATGAGTGGGATCTGCGGCACCAGATCGGTCGGCATTGGGGATCGCGTGGCCTTGTAGCCCGCAAATCGCTCGTGGCGAAAAGTCGGCCCTGGGGCATCCATCGCGCAAAAAAGATAATCGGCTTTCTTTTTCTCGATCACATCCAGCAGGTCACGAGTAAAGCCAAAGATAGCAGCGACGGGGGTGCCCTGCGGCGATGTCATTTCTGGCAGTGCATGAAAGAGTTGATAGATGCGCGAGAGCGTATCTATCACCCAGACGGTGCGGCCGTGGAGATCCGGGCCTGTCGATGGCGTGGGTGGAGTGGTGGATGCCATGCGTGGCCCCGTGAAAGCAGGAGAGCAGAGCCGAAGTGAACTCTAATCCCCGCTGGGCGGTTCGTATTCGAAATCTTTCCACTTCATCGCGCGGCGAAAAGGCTCGATGCGGAGCACCACTTCACCGTTTTGAAAGATGCGAACGGTGCCGTTGGTTTCGCTCACGGCCACGGCTACGCTGCGGGTGCGACGAGTGATCGCAGCTGCAGCCCAATGACGGGCACCAAGCCCTTTGGCCACCGAAACATTCTCCGCCGAAGCATCGATGTAGCGGGCGGCTCCCTCAACCGTACCGTCGAGGCCGACGACAAACGCGCCGTCGAGTTGGGCAATCTCCTTGATTCCCTCGCGGACTCGCGGGTCGGAAAGCTTTCGCTCGGCGCGGTTGTAGCCTCGTACTGGGTCAAACCCGGTGGCGTGGCTGGATTGCATCACTTTGCGAGCATCTCCCACGACAAACAGCGTACCCACCGGCTTCCCCTCGCGGCCCTCGCGGCCGATTTCAACGGCCAGGTCGACCACAATCTTGAGCGTTTCCAACGGCACCTTTGTCTCGAGGTTACGGAGATCCCGACTCGTGAGTTGTCCCAGATGCTCTTCGAGTCGCAGCACGCTCACCGAATCGATCGTGCCGGCTTCAAAACCGCTGTAGATGGAGACGACCTGTGCCTCGGGCGCAATCAATTCAGCGGCTACACATTCCAATAAAGCCTGCGTGAGCCGTTCGTGTACTGGCAACCCGGCAACATCCAGCAGCACCTCGCGCAACCCATGATCCGCCACCCCAACCAAGTGCCCTTCCTCGTCGGCCGCAATCAGTACCGGATCGCTACCCACAATGCTTCGAACGCGTTCCCAGTCCAATCGCCGATCCACCAGCAAAAGAATTGCATCCGAGGCAGTGGCTTCAAACAGCCGCACGCCTGCTTCAAGCAGGTGCTCCAACTGCGGAGAAATGTCGAGAGATGTCATGATTTCCAGTCCACGTTCACCCGGACGTCGATCAGCAGGCTATCAACGCACACTGGCATGCGAACTCGGTTGCCGGGACACTGCTGATCGCACCCGAGCGCAAAGCGTACGCAGTAGAACGTATCCGTTCAAGAACGCAGGCAAAGGCAAGGTGAGAAGCCAACTATCGGGTGGTCTTCTGGTTGGCGTCTTTTGGGGGCTGGGCAGAACGCGGCACTTTCGCGATCGACGCTGCGGCAGGTGCCGCTTTCATCGTGCCGTGGAACGCCGCAATGCCGCCCGGCAAGACCACTCCCCACACCCGCTCTTGGTAGATTGTAAGCGCGTGTAATGCGTGGCACATTGGGCCGATTTTCCACGCTCTGGTGGGCTCTTTTGCCAATGAAGTGGAGAGAAATTCGACGGCCGCCAAGACTTTTGAGCTGTACAGGGATTCCTGGTCGAGCGATGCCACAAGCCACTCTAAGATATGCCCAGTGGTCTGCACTTTGCGGTCGATGTCGTCGTCCCGATCGGCCGGATACTTAAACCACTCTGTGCTAAACGAGCCGTCGGAATTCTGGAGCTTACTCAAAACGAATTTCTGATAGTCGCGGCCAAACGTATCGGCCCTCGCGTAGTGACCGTCCAACGTGCCGTTGGCCTTGAGCCGCCGCTGGCAGCCGTAGGCGAGCCCGAAGAGCCTGTGGGTGCCGCCGCAAGGGGCGCCTCGGATTGGCTGTTCGATTTCCTCGGACACAAGCCGCTCCAGCGACCACTTCTGGCCGTCGCGGCTCTGCCACGTGGCATCCGTCGGCAGGTAATGCGCCAAGGCGATGAGCGCAAACGTGAGTTCCGTTTTCGACTTACAGGAAAGCTTTTCCTCCTCCACCAAATCGGCCACAGTAAACGCCTTCGACTGGATCGTGATCGGTGAATTAAGCGCCACGCGACACTGCGCCAAGATTGCCAGATACTGGGCTGAGTGTCCTTGCACTCCAAGTCCCTTCATGGCTGTCAGCCTGTCACCGGTAGCGGCCAGCATCACTTGCCCCCTACAACGCCCGCCCATGTTCATCCAACCGATCGCGTTGACGGGGTCGCCCGAGGGCCCGCCCACGCGAACTTTTGTCGGGATTCCGAAGGCGATGAAGCCGTGCATGATTTCCCACGGCGTGTTCTCGGCGGTGTTGAGGGGCCGCCTTTGGTACGTCGCGAGTGTCTGCGCAATCCGCACCCGTAGCTTGTTGAGCCGGTGCGATTGCGGGGCAGGCGCAGCCAGAGCCTGC
>QWQH01000156.1 GCA_003670915.1 Planctomycetota bacterium
CAATTCCAGCGACTCGGGCGAGGGAAGGTGAACGTGGAGGTGATTTCGACTGAACCCAAGACGGAGGCAGCCGCACTGGCCAGCCAGCAGTTTGGCATCCAGCCAGTGACGGTGCTCTCGCGGGTGCGAGGCACGTACCGGGAAGAGGAAATTTTCATGGGCTGCGCCTTTACCAGCGGCCTAGAAAAAGTAGTTGTGCCGTTCTTTGATAAAGGCACGCCCGTGGAATATGAGTTGATTCGCTCCGTCTGCACGGCCGCTCAGCAAAAGCGAAAGCGGCTGGGTGTGCTTGCAACCGATGCCGATCTCTTCGGGGGCTTCGATATGATGGGTGGGCAGCAGCGGCCGCGTCAGCCCATTCTGGATGAATTAGAAAAGCAATACGATGTCGTGCAAGTCGACGCATCGGCGCCGCTCACCGAGTCCTACGACGTGCTGCTGGCCGTGCAGCCATCATCGCTTGGTCCCGAGCAGATGGCTCACTTCGTGGCGGCCGTGCAGGCCGGACAGCCAGTGGCGATTTTTGAGGATCCCTTACCGGTGCTCATGACAAGCGTGCCTGGAACCTCGCAGCCTAGACGGAGTCCGGGAGGGCCGATGGCGATGTTTCAGCCGCAAGGAGGCCAGCCCAAGGGCGATATTGGACCGCTGTGGCAGACGCTGGGAGTGCGGTTGGCTGCCGGCTCTGGCAGGCCTGCCATGGGGCAGATGGGATCCAGCCCCTACGTGGTGTGGCAGGACTACAACCCACATCCCAAGCTGGAATTGCCCAGTGAGTTTGTGTTTATCAACGCCGATCAGGGGGGTGATGCTACCCCCGCGCAGGCCGGTGCAGGAGGTGCAGTGGGCCCAAGCTTTAATCAGCAGCAACCCATCACGTCAGGTTTGCAGGAAGTGCTCTTTCCATTTCCAGGGGCCGTTGCAAAAGACGAGGCAGCCGACGTGATCTGGACGCCACTGGCACAGACGAGCACGCGCTCAGGCACCATTGAAGTGGAGCAAGTGATGGGTAATCGCGGAGACATGCGGCAGCTTCGCATCTTTGAAAAGCCGGGGAAGCAGGCGATGGTCATTGCCGTTTCGGTTGAGCGGAAGGCGGCGGCTCCGGAAGCCAAGCCAATTCGGGCCGTGGTCGTGGCCGATATCGATCTGCTGGATGGTCGAATCTTTGGCCTTCGGAATCGGCCGGATGAGGTCTTTGGTCTCAATTTCGACAACGTCACCTTCGCATTGAATATCCTCGACTCGCTCTCGGGCGACACTCGGTTTCTGGACATCCGCAAACGGAAGCCCAAGCACCGCACGCTGGAGCGAATCGAAGACACCGTGGCAAGTGCTCGTGAGCAGGCCGACCAAGAACGTCAGAAATTTATCGAGCAGTTTGACGCTGCTGAGAGCGGCGCGAACGCCGAAATGCAAAAAGAGGTCGGCGCATTTGAGAAGAAAATCAAGGATATGGAAAGCGCCGGTGACGCCGATCCGCAGGCGGCCATGCAGGCTGTGCAGCAACTCGCCAGCCGCCAGCGATTGGCCCAGCGGAGGCTCGACACCAAGATCGAGCAACTCAAACGCACGCGGGATTCTGATGTAGAAGCAGTGGAGCGTCAGCTTGGCGCGAAAGTGCGAAGCGAGCAAGACCGCCAAAAGTGGCTGGCTGTGCTGCTTCCCCCAATTCCGCCACTGGTCGTTGCTTTCTTTGTCTATTTTCGCCGTCGTTCTCTCGAGCGCGAGGGCGTTGCAAAATCGAGGCTCAGGTGATCCGGGCCGCACTGAAACGAGTACGAGGAGTGTGTTGATGAATGGAGAGGCTTTCAATTCCGGACTTTCGCCAGTGATGCGCAAGACCGCGATATTTTTACTTGGTGGAGCGGGAGTGCTTTTGCTTGGCGTGGTCGCGCAGCCGCGATTTAAGGGCAAGGCCATCGAAGTGGAAGGGCAGCGAGTGCTTTTTCCGGAGCTCTCCGATGCCTCCAAGGCCGCCAGCCTTGAGATCGTCAAATACGACGAAGCTTTGGCCACTCTGCAGCCGTTCAAGGTAGTGCAGTCGGGGGGAGTGTGGGTGCTTCCATCGCACCAGAATTATCCAGCCGATGCAAAGGATCAGCTGGCTGCAGCCGCGACAGAGCTCGTCGACATTGAGTCGCTCGACGTGGTGAGCAAGTCGCCTGCCGATCACGAAACATATGGCGTGATCGAGCCCGATCCAGACAAGATCAAGCCAGGCATGACGGGCATCGGAGAGCTCGTGGAGATTCGAGATGCTAGCGGAACCAAGCTGGCACGGCTCATTATTGGCAAGGAAGATAAGCGGCCCGCTGGAGCCGGTGCAGCGGGCCGTGCACTGCGATTTGTGCGAAAGTCAGGGCAAGATCCCGTCTATCGCATCGAGATCGACACGTCGAAGTTTGTAACGCAATTCGACGACTGGATCGAAAAAGATCTCCTCAAACTCTCGCCTTGGGATGTGCGTCGGCTGACGCTCGACGATTACACGCTGGGCGCTGTTGAGTCGGAAGGGCGGATGATGGTGAAGCAAGATCGTAAAAACCTGATCGATCTAACCTACGACGATAAAGATGCGAAGTGGTCGCTGGCCAAACTGGAGGCGTTCACGGCAGACAACAAGCCAAAGGACGAGAAACTGGAAGACACCGAAGAACTAGCTTCTGGCAAGCTCAACGATTTGCGGAATGCCCTCGGTGATCTCAAGATTATTGACGTGGCCAGGAAGCCGTCTGGATTCAGTGCTGAACTGAAGGCCGAGGAAAAGTTTACGAGCGATCCAGAAGCAGTGGCCTCGATGCAGCAGCGAGGGTTTCTGCCGCTCAAGTCGGGAGAGATTCTCTCGACTGATGGCGAAACAACCGTTGGGATGAAGGATGGCGTGGAATACGTCCTGCGGTTTGGGGCCGGCACAACTGTGGCCGGTGAGTCTGCCGCAACGGAGTCGGGCAAGCCCGGCGACGAAGCGGCTGCCGGCGAAACCGCTGGCCGGTACTTGCTTGTGATGGCGAAGTTTAACGAGGGTTTGCTCGAGAAGCCCACGTTGGAATCGTTGCCCGAGGCCGCTGGAGAGAAGGAGGCTTTGAAGGAAGTCGCAAAGGACGGGAATAAGCCAGCAGAGGACGAGGTTACGAAAGAAAAGCCTGCCGACGAAAAGGCAGCCGAGTCGCTCAAGCAGGCCGACGAAGCTGAGGCCAAGGCCCAGGCGGCATTAGAGGAGCGGCGGCGAGTGGAACGCGAAAATAAACGCAAGCAGGATGCTTTCGACGAGCAAGTCAAGGTAGCCCGCAAGCGGGTGCGAGATCTCAATAATCGTTTTGCAGACTGGTATTACGTCGTTTCCAACAAAGAATACGCCAAGATTCATCTCGGTCGCGAAGGCATTGCGCAGAAGAAAACAGAAGCCGCCGAAGCCCCCAAATAAGCGTGGGCCGCAGCCTCGCCTACAGTTCCTGTTGGTGTCACGTCCTTTGGTCTTTGACTTCACGATGTCCGCTATTCTCACTTCGCCGCGGCCGTCACGATTTGGTCGGGGAGTTGGATTTCGACTGGCTGGCATTGGTAGCTATGTGCCACCGAACGTGGTGACAAACACCGATCTCGCTCGGCTGGGTTGTGATCCGGAGTGGATCGTAACGCGTTCGGGAATCCACGAGAGGCGGCATGCTTCCCCCGAGATGGCCACGAGCGACTTGGCTGCTGCGGCTGGCCTCACGGCGATCGCCCATGCTGGAGCGGATCCCAGATCCGTTGATCTGGTTGTGCTCGGCACTTTCACTCCCGATATGTGTATCCCTTCAACGGCCTGCATCGTGCAGGAAAAGCTTGGGCTGGATGCACCGGCCATGGATGTGACGGCCGCGTGCGCTGGATTTATTTATGCGTTGGTCACTGCCTCGCAGTTTGTCGCTGCCAGTTCGAGCCGATTGGCACTCGTGATTGGGGCTGACACGAATTCGCGAGTCGTTGATCCAAATGACGTTCAAACATGGCCACTTTTTGGTGATGGTGCCGGTGCTGTGCTGTTGGAGTCCGTTGGGCCGGCAGCCTCCGGAGACGCGCAGGGATTGCTCTCCTACTCGCTGGGATCCGACGGCCGCGGCGCAGGATTGTTGTGTTGTCCCATGAGCGGTTCGCGGCAGCCAGTCACTCTTGAGGGTATCGCCCGACGCGAGCAGTTTATGCAAATGGATGGCCGCGCTGTTTTTAAGTGGGCCATCCGACTGGCCGAAGAAAATATCCGTCAGGTGGTGGCGCATGCGGGGCTCACGTTGGATGCCATCGACTGCTTTGTGCTCCATCAGGCCAATGCAAGAATTATCGAAGGGGCACGCACGGCTTTGGGCATCCCAGCGACGAAGCTCGCGATCAACCTCGACCGCTACGGCAACACATCCAGCGGTTCGATTCCACTGGCGATGGATGAGGCATGGCGTGCTGGGCGGATTGGTCCGGGCAGCACGATCGTCGCGTGCGGTTTTGGCGGCGGGTTGGCGTGGGGCAGCGCCGTGTGGCGGCTGTAGAAGTTGAATCAAGCGAGGAATGAAGACAGGAATTCTCGGTATGGAAACGGCCATTCGTTCTGTAAAAATAGTTCCCCCGCGTCGGGATGTGCCGGTCGATGACACATGGGATCTGGGCAGCCTTTTTTCCTCCGACGAAGCATGGGCTCTGGCGCTTGACGAGTGGGAACTGCGGATCCCCGGCTTTGCGGCTTTTGCGGGCACGCTGGCGTCGAGCCCCGAGCGGCTCGCTGAATGCCTTGCGTATGATCTCGAAGTCGATCGTGCAGGAGACCGCCTGGGCACGTATGCGCACCTGCGTGCCAGCGAAGATCAGGCTGCCTCGGAAGCGCAGCGAATGACGGGTAGGTTTCAGCACATTGCAACGCTCTTCGGCGAGAAGGCCAGTTTTCTTCGGCCTGAGATTATGGAGATCGTGGCGACCATGGCAACGGCGCCTCAAGCACTCGCCGCGTGGTTGGCACTTCCCGTGCTCGCCCCCCATCGGCTCATGCTCGAGAGACTCGTGCGCACGCGGCCGCATGTGCTTTCGCAGCCAGAGGAAAAATTATTGGCAATGCAGGCAACAAGTGCTGGTACGGCCGGGAAAGTGTTTCGCCAACTTACCGATGCCGACATGAAGTTTGGGAGCGTGACGACGGGTAAAGGCGAGACGGTGGAACTCTCAAACGCCAGCTTCGTGACGATCCTTCACGATCCATCGCCACAGGTACGGCAAACCGCATTTCATCAATTTTACGGGCAGTATCAAGCCCACGCGAACACGCTGGCGGCCTCGCTCTCTGGGTCGGTCGAACGGGATGTCTACGTGGCCAAGGTGCGCAATTATCCCAGCGCTCTTGAGGCTGCGTTGTTTGCCGACAATGTGCCGATAGCCGTCTACGAGCAATTAATCGCTGCTGTTCGAGAAAATCTCCCGGCCGTTCACCGCTACTACGATCTGCGGCGGCGCATCATGGGGCTGGATGCGATCCACCATTATGATTGCTACGTGCCGCTGGTGCCCGAATTCGAGCACAGGCACACGTGGAACGAAGGCGTTCGCCTCGTGGTCGAATCGCTCGCGCCACTTGGGCAGGGCTATTGCTCCCGTTTGGAGCAGGGGCTCACGGGCCGTTGGTGCGATCGCTATCCCAATGCGGGCAAGGATTCGGGGGCATTTAGTTCGGGCACCTACGACTCCGATCCCTACATCCTCATGAACTTTCAAGAAGAGGCGATCGAGCACGTCTTCACGCTCGCCCACGAGGCAGGCCATTCGATGCACACGCGAATGTCTGCTGAGTCTCGCCCCTATCAGGAGGCCAGCTACACGATTTTTGTGGCAGAGGTGGCCAGCACGTTCAACGAGCAACTGCTCACCCGATTGCTCCTCAAGCGCGCCGCATCGCCCAAAGAACGTGCGGCGATTCTGGTGCGTGAGATCGACTCGATACGGTCGACCATTGTACGGCAGACGATGTTTGCGGAGTTTGAGCGAACCATCCATGCTTTCGCCGAAGCTGGCGAGCCACTCACTCTGGAGCGCCTGCGGGCGATCTACCGGGAACTCCTCGACGCCTACTTTGGACCGCAGTTTGTCATCGATCAGCAACTCGAATTGGAATGCCTCCGGATTCCGCATTTCTACAACGCTTTTTACGTGTACAAGTATGCGACCGGTCTGTCGGCGGCAATTGCATTGGCCAAGCAGGTGGTGGATGGCGGGCCTCAAGCACTCGAAGCGTACAGCAGCTTTCTCAAGGGTGGCTGCTCGAAGTGGCCCCTTGACCTGCTGCGAGACGCAGGCGTCGATCTGGAGCGGCCAGAGCCTGTGGCCACGGCACTTATGCACTTTGGCCAACTGGTAGACGAGTTGGAAGCCGTGCTCGGCGGCCATTCTCAAGCTCGGTAGCCAGGCCCGTCTTGGTACGCCAGTTCAGTTGGATCGGAGAGCAAAGCAAGAGCGTGGTACACTCTTTGAAATTCACCGATTCTCAATGTTTCTGCCTGCGGAGACCGCCCTCGACCAATGATTGCACCTCACCCCGAACAGATTGCTTCTGAACGAGCAAGCCCCCTTCGCGGCTCTGTGGCGACCCCTGGCTGCTTCAACGAACCTAGAGTCGCCGATGACACTCGAAGTCAACTCAGCCCACCTGCTTTCGTGGCTCGAATCGTATGTGTGAGTCTTTTTCGAGAGCATAACCCCCCACTCCCTTGTGCATGCCACACCCCGACACCGGTTGGGCGACATGCCGGAATCGAGCGACGACTGTGTCTCCACATATGAAAGTCTCCGCAAAAAGACTCCCGAAGATCGTTGTGCCAAAGGTTGTCATTGTCGGCCGCCCAAACGTAGGCAAGTCGACTCTCTTCAACTGGATCGCAGAAAAGCGAATTGCAATCGAAGATCCCACTGCTGGCGTGACTCGCGATAGGCTGGTGCAGCGGGTTGAGATCGAGGGCCGCGTGTTTGATTTAATCGACACAGGAGGCATGGGCTTTGACGATCCCGACGGCCTCACGGCTCAAATCGATGCGCAGATCGAATCGGGCCTGACCGAGGCGGCGCTTATTCTTTTTGTAGTCGACGTGCGTAGCGGCCTGCTGCCGGCCGACCGCGAGGTGGCACGTCGCGTGCGTCGCACGAGCACTCCAGTGGTTTTGGTCGCCAATAAGGCCGATGATCAAAAGTTTGACGTGCATGCCCATGACTTTGACGAACTCGGCATTGGCCCTCCACTCGTTGTGAGCGTGCGTCAAAACCGCAACCGCGAAGATCTGGTGCAGTCGATTGTTGAGCATCTGCCCGAAGCGTGGCCCGATGAATTGGAGGGGGCAGGACTCCCCGAGATGAAGCTCACGATTGTGGGCCGAAGGAATGTAGGGAAAAGTACGTTTGTAAACGCTTTGGCCCACGAAGAGCGAGTGATTACCAGTCCTGTGGCTGGCACCACGCGAGATAGCGTGGATGTGCGATTTGAGGTGGACGGCCATTCTTTTCTGGCAATCGACACCCCTGGTCTTCGGAGGGCCAAGAGCCGCAAGAGTGATATTGATTTCTACTCCACCCACCGCGCGCAGCGAAGCATCCGCCGGGCCGATGTCGTGCTCTTGTTCTTTGATGCTTCAGAGCCGATTGGCAAGGTCGACAAGCAACTCGCCGATGCGGTCGCCGATGGGTCAAAGCCGGTGGTGTTGGTAGTCAATAAATGGGATCTCTATGCCGGCGGTGTCAAGCAGAAAGAATGGGTGGAGTATCTACGAGAGACATTTCGGACAATGCCGTGGGCACCCGTTGAATTCGTCACGGCCACATCTGCCCGCAATGTGAAGGCTGTTGTTGATACGGCCCAGCGGCTCTTTCGCCAAAGTCGCTCTCGGGTACCAACGGCCAAGCTCAACACAATTCTGCGTAGCGCCATCGCAGCCAACCAGCCGCCACCCGACACCCGGGGCCGTCCGGTACGCATTTACTACGCCACCCAAGTGGAAGTCGCGCCGCCCACGATCGTGCTCTCGACGAGCGCAGCGAAGAGTGTGTCGGAGCCGTACAAGCGATATCTTTTGGCAGCGTTGCGCAAGCAGACGCCATTTCGGGAAGTGCCAATCAAGCTGTTCGTGCGCGGTCGCACCAAAGAGGAGGCTGCCGTCGGCGACTAACTGTGTAGGGCGGTGACAGGATTTTCATTCCCCCGAGCATTGTTTTCGAATAGAGTATAGTGCTCGGTGCGGGTGAAATCTTTTATTTCAGAATCGTTTTTATCTTTATGAGGAGCCCCTTCGAATGAACCAGATGAACACGCCCGACGCAACGAACACGATGGGCATGCACTATGCGAAGTCCACGATTTCTCGTCGGGATGCCTTGAGGGCCGCTGGAGTTTTGGGTGGTGCTTTGGCTGCGATTCCGGCGGTGCACGGCCAAACGCCGTCCAGCGATGTGATTCGCATTGGCGTCATCGGGTGTGGTGGACGCGGCACAGGCGCTCTCCAGCAAGCGCTCTCGGTGCCCGGATCCAATGTGAAACTGACGGCCGTGGCCGACGCTTTTGGTGACCGTATCAAGGGTGCGCTCAGGGCAGTCGAGTCGATGCAAGACAAGATCGACTGTCCTGAAGATCGGCAGTTTGAGGGGCTCGACGGTTGGCAGAAGGTACTGGAACACTGCGACCTTGTTATCCTGGCTACTCCGCCTGGTTTTCGTCCGTTTCATTTCGACGCGGCCGTCAAAGCCGGCAAGCACGTGTTTATGGAGAAGCCAGTGTGCGTCGATAGCTTTGGCGCAAGGCTTTGTCTGGAGGCTGCCAAGATGGCCGATGAGAAGAAACTCAAGGTCGTGGTTGGCTTGCAGAGACGCTATGACAGAAAATATCGCGAGACAGTGGCCCGCGTCCGGGAGGGGCTTGCGGGAGAAATTATCGGCGGTCAGGTTTACTGGAACGGAGGAGGCATCTGGTATCGCGGCCGCCAGCCGAATACCACAGAAATGCAATTTCAGGTGCATAACTGGTATCACTTCAACTGGCTCGGCGGAGACCACATCTGCGAGCAGCACGTACACAACATCGACGTAGCGAATTGGATGCTGGACAGGCTGCCCGAGAGTGCTTACGGCATAGGCGGCCGGCAAAATCGCGTGCCCGGTCAGCCGAGCGAAATCTACGACCATCATGCCGTGAACTTTGTCTATCCTGGCGGGGTGCGAATCGCCAGCCAGTGTCGCCAGCTTCCGGGGGGGGATGGCCGCGTAGACGAGGAATTTCAGGGTACAAAAGGCTTTGTGAAGATCGGCACGATCACAGACTTGTCAGGAAAGGTGCTCTGGAAATTCCAAGGCGATAGCCCCAATCCCTACCAGGTCGAGCACGACGAGTTGCACGATGCGATTCGCACTGATAAACCGCTGAATAACGCCGTCTACGGCACGACATCGAGCTTCTCTGCAGTGCTCGCCCGCAATGCAACGTACTCCGGAAAGCAGTGCGGCTATCAGCAGTCGCTCGAACTCGACAACCGCACGATGCCGGAAGCATTGACGTGGGCTTCAACGCCTCCTGTGGTGCCAGATAAAGATGGCAACTATCCGATTCCCATGCCAGCCACTTATAAAATCGCGACCACTCAAAAAGAGTCTGCCTGATGATCGTCGGTATTCCGAAGGAAACCAAGCACGACGAGTATCGCGTTTCGATGCTGCCGGTGGGCGTTGAGGAGTTGGGTCGAGCTGGGCACAGGGTCTTGGTGCAGCGAGGCGCCGGTGCTGGGTCTGGTCTCTCTGACGATGCGTATGCGGCATGCGGCGCAAGGCTCGTCGACACAGCGGGAGAAGTGTTTGGCGAGGCGGCGTTGGTCGTCAAGGTCAAGGAGCCGCAGTCGCAGGAGCTAGCATTGCTGCGGCCAGGGCAAGTGCTCTTTACGTACTTTCATCTTGCGGCCGATCGTCTCCTTACCGAGGGCTTTCTGGCCACCGATGCGACGGCTGTGGCGTACGAAACCTTACGAGACTCGCGAGGGCGGCTGCCACTTTTGATTCCAATGAGCGAAGTGGCTGGCCGCATGAGCATTCAGGAGGGGGCGAAGTATCTGGAAAAGCCACAGATGGGACGCGGCATTCTGTTGGGCGGCGTGCCGGGCGTGGCGCCAGCGCATGTGACGGTGCTCGGAGCCGGCACGGTGGGCGCCAATGCAGCAAAAGTGGCAGCCGGTTTTGGCGCCAGCGTTGGCTTGCTCGATACAAATCTCGAGCGTCTGCGGTATCTCGACGATGTGACCCTTCCCAATGTCGACTGCCTCTATTCAGATCGCCATACGATTCGCGAACAGCTTGCGAGGGCTGATTTAGTGATCGGCAGCGTACTCATTCCAGGTGCACGTGCCCCGCACTTGATCGAGCGAGAAGATCTCAAGCTCATGAAACCTGGTGCGGTCATCATCGATGTGGCGATCGATCAAGGAGGCTGCGTGGCCACCAGCCGACCGACAACGCACGCAACACCGACATTTGTAGTGGACGATATTGTGCACTACTGCGTCACCAACATGCCAGGCGCCGTCGGACGCACGAGCACCTACGCACTGTGCAATGCAACGCTTCCCTATGTTTTGGAACTGGCATCGCTGGGCGTGGAAGTGGCGGCACAGAAGAGCCCTGCGATCCTGTCGGCGGTGAATATCTACCGAGGACAGTTGGTGTATCCGGCGGTTGCAGCCGCTTTTGGCATGGCATGGAAGCCTGCGTCTTTTGCCGCCTAAATATTTTCGGGCCCGCCAAGTTGCTTCCATGAATCAGCCCGCTTCCTCTCTTTCCGCCGCAATTCCGACACCGCTCCGTTGGGTTGGAGAGAGCGACGGCCATTTAGAAGTACTCGATCAAACGCTTCTACCCACACAGTTGGCGTGGATCGCTTGCCGGGGCGTGGACGTGCTGGTGGAAGCGATTCAGAGCTTGCGTATACGCGGGGCCCCGGCGATTGGCATTGCAGGGGCCTATGGGCTTGTGGTGGCGGCGAGAGAGGCCGTTGACGCTGGTTTCATGCCTGAAAGAGCCCGCAGCCACGTGCGGCAGCAAGCCGAGGCTTTGGCCTGCGCCCGGCCGACAGCAGTGAACTTGCGATGGGCTGTAGAACGCAGCCTAGCGGTGCTCGAGCGAGCAGCCCAAGACGCCTCGGCAGGAGCGATTGTCGCGATTCTCCTCGATGAAGCTCTTGCAATCCACGAGGAAGATCGCCGGCTGTGCACGGCGATTGGTCGACATGGTGCCGCGATTTTGCCAGCGGGTGATCTGCTGACACACTGCAACACCGGGGCGCTTGCCACCGGCGGCGACGGCACAGCGCTGGCAGTGATCACGACAGCCTGGCAGGAAGGCCGCCGGTTTATGGTTTTTGCGGATGAAACGCGGCCGCTCTTTCAGGGATCGCGGCTCACGGCGTGGGAACTCGTCCAGCGAGGCATTCCGGTGACGGTACTCGTGGATGCCGCGGCGGGGCAGCTTTTGCGCACGGGGAGGATTGCGGCATGCATCGTCGGGGCGGATCGGATTACAGCTGCCGGCGATGTAGCCAATAAGATCGGCACTTACTCGCTGGCCCTTCTAGCCGCAGCGCATGGAGTGCCATTTTTTGTCGCGGCGCCGTCGAGCACATTCGATTTGTCGATGGACAGCGGCGACGGCATTCCGATCGAGCAGCGAGACGGCGATGAGGTGCTGCGTCCGCTTGGCACGGCGGCCGCCCCCGAGGGAGCCCATGCCTACAACCCAGCCTTTGATGTCACGCCCGCACGATTGATCCGCGCGATCATTACGGAGAGGGGTGTGATTGAACCTGTCTCTCGCAATCGCATTGGGGAGATCCTCCTGGGCCATTAGGTCCAGTGGCCTCAGTCAGCAACGGGGTGGGCAGCAGGCTTACTCGGGACTGCGAGCCAGTTCCACCATTGCCCGTACCATTGCTCCCGTGCCGCCCCCATCGGTCCACGGCCGCGGCTTCTCAGCAAATGCAGGGCCGGCAATATCGATATGCGTCCAAGGAATCTCACCAACAAAGCGTTCAAGAAACTTCGCCGCTGTGATGGCGCCGCCCCAGCGACCGTCCCCCACGTTCTTGATGTCGGCGATATCTCCCCGAATATGCTCGTCGTAGTCGGCATACATCGGCAACTGCCAGACAGGCTCTCCGGCAGACCGTGCGGCCGCAGCTACGGTATCGCACCACGGCTGGTTGTTTGTGAAGAGCCCAGCAACATCGCAACCCAGCGCCACCATGCAGGCTCCGGTGAGTGTGGCAGCATCTACGATTCGCCGTGGCTTCAAGCCACGCACAACGTCGAGCACATCGGCAAGTACTAGACGCCCCTCGGCGTCGGTGTTGTGGACCTCGATTGTCGTGCCGTTGCGGGCCGTGATCACATCACCCAGCTTGTAAGCCTTGGAGCCGGTCATGTTTTCAGCCAGCCCAATAGCCGCTACGATGTGGATGGGGAGTTTGAGTTTGGCGATGGTTGCCGCTGCAGCCAGCATGGCTGCCCCGCCAGCCATATCGCATTTCATTGTGATCATTGAATCCGATGGCTTGAGCGAGAGGCCTCCGGAGTCGAACGTTACACCTTTGCCGACCAGTGCGATGTCGGGGCCGCTTTCAGTGCCGTGGGCACGATTTCCTGGGCCTTGATACTTGAGAATCACGAGCCTCGGAGCACGCGAGCTGCCTCGACCCACGGCCAGGATGGCGTTGCAGCGTTCCTGTAAGAGCCTCTTCTCGTCCCAGATCTCGACCTCCAGGCCGGTGCGGCCAGCAACGGCGGCGGCCTCTTCAGAAAATGTTTGCGGATAGAGGTCGTCAGGAGAGGTGTTCACAAGCCGTCGGGCCAGGTTCACTCCGTCTGCAATGATGGTTCCGCGTTCAACGGCCTCGAAAGACGCCCCGGCCCAGATCGTGCTGCCAAAGCGAGTGCGTTTCTTTTCAGTACGGTAGAGATCCTGGCCAACCATTCCGACCGCTGCCCCGGCCACAGCCTGTTCGATTTGTCGGGAAGTCCACGAGCCATCGGCTACCATCACCACACGCATTCGCAACCGACCCGAGAGATGGCGAGAGGCTGTCGCAGCAGCGCGGAAGAGCGTGCCAGCATCCAGATCTTCTCGTTTGCCCAGACCAACCACCACCAACTGCCCAGCCCGTAGGCCAGGGGCCGCAAGCAGTGGTACGCATTCGTAGCGTTTGCCAGTCAGTTCACCGGCTACCACAAGCCGCGATAAGAAGCCGCCGGTGGATGCGTCGACAGCAGCAATGGCGCCGCTGCCGATGCCGCCTTCGGTCAGAAATACAACAATCGCGTCGGCATCCATCGACTCGGGCCGCGAGGATTGTTCGGCAATAATACCGTTTGTGTTTCGCGGAACAGAAAACTCATCGTTCATGGAAATGCTCCGGGAGTTTGTCTTGTTTGTCAGCGGGATGGGGATGGTGGAGGGGTCCATGTTGTAGCGTGTTGGCAACGCTTTGGCAGCCCGGACTGAGCCAGCGAGACACGAGCGTGAGAAGCACTGGCAGCACCACAAGATTACCCAAGAGTCCGCCGGCGAGGGTCAGGCAGGAGAGCGATCCAAACGAAACGGTTGGGATAAAATTGCTCGTTGTGAGAGCGAGGAATCCGACAACGATCGCCAGCGTCGAAAAGATCATGGCCCTGCCTGCGGTTTGATGTGCCGCTTGAATCGCAGTAGAGAAGGTGTGTCCTTCGGCACAACGCCGGCGGAAGGCGGCAATATAGTGAATCGAACTATCTACAGAGAGACCCATCGACACCGCTGCAATCATCGCTGTGCCCATGTTGACCCGCACGCCAGCCCATCCCAGAAGCCCCAGTACCACAAAGATCGGCAGGGCATTGGGGACGATGGCTACCGCCGCGAGCAATGGGCTTTGAAAGGCACAGGCCAGCAAGATAAAGATCCCCGCTGCGGCAATAAAAAAGGTGAGCCACTGATCGGCGATCATGCGATCGACCAACTGTGCCAACAGCACAAAGAACCCAGTGACCTCGCCGGCCTGTTGAGTGCCGGCCGGAAATTCTTGGGCCACAATCCGACGCACGCTCTCGATAATCTCCCGTTTCTGTGGGGCCGCCTGTCGCTCTCTGGCCCGCAGCATGATGCGTAGCCATTTCGATTCGTCTAGAGGATCGCGGCCGATGAGCGTGCTTGCTAACTGAGGCAGTTGCTGCTCCAGGAGCGTGATCGTATTGGTCAGTAGCCAGTTGCCCGCCCGCGTGCTCTCGAGCCTTTCCAGCGAAATCGGCGAGATCGCTGCCAGCACATCAGCAACACTCATGACTTTAGTGAGAGAGGCAGTTGTGCGGCCATCGGAGCCCGTCGTCACAACTTCCGCTCGCAGTCGGTGTTCAAGCCGTGCAACTTTTGAAAGCACAGCACCGTCGATGGTGTCTGGAGTAGGCACGAGTACGTCCCACACACCCGCACCCCCTAGCCGGGATTCGATCATGTCATAGGATTTCACGATTGGGCTGGATGCGCGAAAATTTTTCGTGAAATCTGTTTCCACTTCGAGCCACCACATGCCGGCCACCGCGGCACCGGCGAGGATGCCCGAGCAAGTCAGGATCGCGACGGGTTGTCGCACAATCCGTGTGACAAGACCATCCAAACCCAGTTCGAGCGAACCCTCTCCCCAGGCTCGCTTTGGATCGGCGTCGAATTGTCCGGCGAGGGCCAAAAACGGGACCACCAATGCTGCCGAAATGAGCACCATCACAGCGCCGATCGCCGTCATGATCCCGAAGTCATGCACCGGCCCCACGCGGCTGAAAGTCAGAGAGCCAAAGCCGATCACGTCAGTGGCAATCGCGCCGATCACAGGCCAGAATAAAAGGGCAATGGCTCGCTGGAGGGCGGCGGCGGGCTCCAGACCGAGATCTCGCTGCCGGCGATACTCGACGATCACATGCACGATGGTGGCGATCGCCACCACCGTTACCATCGCCGAGAGCATCGTTGACACCATCGTGAGCTTGAGTCCCGCGACCGCCAGTGCACCGCGAGTGGACCAGATCGCAAGAAACACCACGGCCAGCGGCACGGTGAGCCATCGTAGACTACGAAATGAAATCAGCAGCACACAGCCAGCCAAGAGTCCGGTAATCGTGCCGAGCAGATTGCCATCGTGCTCGAGCATCGCAAAGCCGTCGCGGAGCATCACAGGTTCGCCGGCCACCGTTCCACCAGGCAAATCCTCCATAATCGCACGAATCTGATCAATGGTATTTGCTCGCGATACAACTGTGGCTCGGGCAGTTGCATTCGTTAAAGAGGTCTCTTGGAGCACGCACACGATCGCTGCGGTGCGATGATCGATGCCGAGGGCGTAGCCCTCCATGAGTTTTACAAGTTTGCGAGCAGTTGGGCTGTTCTCCAGATCGATGATGCGGTCGCCAAGTGGCGTGCTGGCGAGACTTGTGGCCGAAGCGACGCCAGGACTGGCGCCAAGTTGTGCCGTAAGCGACCGAAGAAAAGCGATGCCACTGGGAGTCAATAAGTCGGGCGAGTCATATGCAGCCAGTACGACTTCGCTCGATCCAAACGCACGGGCTAAGCGGCGATAGGGCACCAGCGAGGGATCGGTGCGATCAAACATGGTGTCGATCGATCGCACAAATTCCAAATGCCTCGAGCGATCTACCGATACGATCGAGAGCACCACCGCAACGACCGCCATGAGGTTGCGGTGGGCAATGAGCCAACTCGCAACTCGATCGCAGACGGGATGCATGCGTGTTCCTTCGGTAGGATGGTGGAGACAGGGTCGATCGGGAACATTGAGCCCAAAACGGCAAGCCTGATTGGCTACGCAGGCCACATCAACGACGAAGGCAGCGTGAGCCACATCGGTATGCGAAGCCTCGCAGCACAGTCGCGGATGAGCGGCAAGCTTACCCAGAGTGATGTGAAGCTTGCCGAGATTGAAAAAAATAGGCCTTGTTGAGCGTGAATTGGCATGGCCAAGGCACCCCCAAACATCCTCGTCGATGTTGGTTGTTAACCCCCGATACCGTCACGACTTGCGGGCGTTTGTAGCAAGCCCATGCCTTGACCCGCTCAAGCGGCCGCTCCTATAGTCGCGCACTCTGAAGATACAGCCCGTTTCCTCCTCCACACCGGCCCCCGCGTGCCCTACCGCAGCAGGATTCTGTCGCCTCTTTTTCGATCGGCTTTGTGCCAGTCGAAGCGGTTCTCGCTGCGCAGTGTGTGTTGCGTGGCGAGGTGGAATATGTTTCCGATCATCGCTGTGCTGATTGGTATGTCGTGTCGCGATGGATGGAGTCAGGGGCAATCGCAGCCGGTGGCATCGACAGCGCAGCCGCTGGTTGAAACGGCCGTCGCGGGCTCATTGGCCGCACTGCCTGCGCGTGGTTTGGCAGCAGCCCTGGCGGAGGCAGGCCGCATTGAGGTGCCGTCAGTGGATCCGCGTGAGCCACTCACGATTCGCGCTGGACAGGCCGCTCGCTGGACGGAAGGTTCCTACGATGTGTGGCATCTCACCGGTGGCGTGCGGATTGCACAGGGCACAACGGAGGCGCAAGCCCACGAGGCTGTTGTGTGGATCGAACAGGATTCGGGACTGCCCATTGCGATGCAAGCAGGCGACGATCCTGACAGTGCAGCGATTGGTGGCCCGCAGGTGCGCAGCCTGCTTGTTCGCATGGCAGGGGATGTCAACGTTCGATCCCAGAGCGGCGGAGCGGAAGTGACAACCACTGGGAAAGCGAGTGCTACCGAATCAGTTCCAACAACGCTTCGCGGCCCTCGCTGGGCCGGACGATTCTGGACGTTACGAGATCCCACACTCGACTTCACAAGCGTGGTGCCAGCCGCAGGTACGCCACCGATTTACGATGCACCCGCCGAAGGAATCCCATCAGCAGCAGATGGCGATCTCATCGATTCCGAGGACGAAAATCCGATTCAGCAAGCCCAGTTCAGCGAGTTTAACGCTGCGACTGCACCGCAGGTGGCGAGAACCGCTCCGGCGCGTCGGCTGCGTGCGTTTCCCAGATCCAGCACGCCGCTTGCAGTGCGATGGTTTCCGAGTCCGTCGGGAGGGGAGTGGATTGCCGTGATCACGTCGGGCGTCAACCTCGTTGTGGATGGCGTTGACCCGGCTGGTCCGCTCGATATTTCAACCGACCGGCTTGTGATCTGGACAAAAAGTGGCACACAGCCGGATCTGGATGGAAACGCCGCGCAGTCGCCCGACACGCCGCTGGAACTTTACATGGAGGGCAACGTTGTTTTTCGACAAGGCCAGCGCATCGTTGAAGCCGTGAGCATGTTCTACGATGTTCCCCGCTCGTCGGGAGTGATCACAGGTGCCACGGTGCTCACTCCCGTCGACAATTACGCGGGTGTTGTGCGGCTTCGCGCTGACGTCCTACGGCAGGTGGACCGCAGCCGATTCGTGGCTCAGCGCACTGGGCTCACATCGAGCCGGCTTGGCGTGCCAACATGGGAATTTCGTTCGAGAGAGCTGGAGTTTACAGACGAACAGGTGCCACTGCCCGGGCCCTTCGGCCAGCCTATGAACGATCCGCTCACCGGCGAGCCCGCCATCGAGCACCAACAGTTCATCACCAGTCGGAACAATACAGTCAACCTCGGCGGCGTGCCTGTGCTGTGGTGGCCCGTGCTGGCAACGAATGCCAAGAAGCCAACATTCTACATCAATAACGCACAGGTGAAAAATGATCAGGTCTTTGGCACGCAAGTGCTGACGAGCTGGGATGCATTTCAAGTGTTTGGCTGGCGTCGCCCGCCGAGTGGTGTGGACTGGGACTTCGACATCGACTACCTGAGCTTGCGAGGCTTTGGCGGCGGCACATCGCTCCTCTACAACCGCCCGTCATTTCTCGGCATCGACACGCCCGCGAACGGAGTCGCAGATGCTTTCTTTATCGGCGATAGCGGCCTCGATAACCTCGGTTATCTGCGACGCACGTTCACCTATCCTGGCTATCCGGACACCACGTTTCGTGGCCGCTCGTTCTGGAGGCACCGTCAAGATCTAGGCGCGGGCTGGCAGGCCAGAGGCGCGGCGGGCTGGATCAGCGACATGAACTTCCTGGAAGAGTACTACGAGGCCGAGTGGGAGGAAGGCTACGAGCAGCGCACGTGGCTCGATCTACGGCGTCCGGTTGATAACCGCGAACTCAGGCTGCTCACCAGCGTGCGGGTCGATCCATTCTTCACGCAGAGTGAGTGGTGGCCGAGGCTCGACCACTACTGGATGGCGCAGCCGCTACTCCGCGATTCCTTGAGTTGGTACGAACACTCTGGTGTTTCGTACGTGCGACAAAATGTTGCGCAGACCCCGACAGCTGGTCAGGGGAGTAATATCTGGACACTGCTTCCGTATGAAAATAACGTCATTGGACAGCGGCTTGCGACGCGGCAGGAGATCGACATGCCTTTTCAGGCTGGAGCGGTAAAGATCGTGCCGTACGCGCTGGGTGAACTGGCCAATTGGGGTCAAGATATCAATCAGTCACCGATCAATCGTGCCTATGGCCAGGTCGGCGTTCGCTCGAGTCTGCCTCTTTGGTCGGTTGATAACACCGTCGAGAGCCAGCTTTGGAATGTCCACGGACTGGCACACAAGGTGGTCTTTGAAACAGAGTTTGCATACACGAATAGTTCGCAGGACGTGACGCAGTTTCCGCTCTACGACCAGATCGACGACGATACGATCAACCAATACCGTCGCAATATCCCCTACTGGGATTACGGAGCGGTGCCTGGCCAGTCAACGCCGTTGGGTTCGCCATTCATCTTTGGCCCCGACAACAAGTACGATCCGCGTTCGTACGCGGTTCGCCGTGGTCTTGGTGGCTGGGTCAGCGGGCCCACCGAGATTGCCAATGACCTTACGGTTTTTAGGCTCGCGGCGAGGCAGCGTTGGCAGACCAAGCGAGGCCCCATGGGCAACCGGCGGATCATCGACTGGATCACGCTCGATGTTGATGGCGAGATTTTTCCAACCACAAGCCAGAATTTTGGCCAGATGTTGGGCCTTTGGCAGTATGACTTCCGCTGGCATGTGGGCGACCGTACGACAGTACTTTCGTCGGCAGACGTCGATTTTTTCACAGGAGGCCAGCAACTCTATACGGTTGGAGCGCTCCTCAATCGCACGCCGAGAGGCAGCTTTTATATCGGTTTCAATGAATACGGTGGGCCGATTCAGGCCAGCGTGCTAACGGGTTCCTACACTTACCGGATGAGTCCGAAGTGGGCCAGTACGTTTGGCACCGCACTCGATTTGCGAGGCCGTAACATCGGCCAGAACCTACAATTAGTAAGGATTGGCGAGTCGTTCCTCATGACATTTGGCTTTAACGTCGATTACAGCCGCAACAACGTTGGCGTGACATTCAACCTCGAACCGAGATTCCTGTCCCGCACGCAGTTCGCCAGCCGCACCGGCTTGGATATTCCGATGGCTGGCACCTACGGCTTGGAGTAAACGCAATGGCTCCATCGGATTGCTAGGTGAAAGCGTTGGTTATGCAGTCTCGTCGTCGGAGAGGGGTCTGGTAATGGGGTCTTTGCTTGCCAGGCTGATTCCCAGATAGAGGCTCGCTAGCAAGGCGTACGCAGCGGCCAGTTGGATGGGACCGCGGCCGGCGGCTTGGGGTGGCAGCGAGCCGATGTCCCATGGCAGAAAGAGCCGTCCATCGGAAAACGGTGAGTGCATGATGCCGCACAGCGTGCACGCCGCGGCTGCCAGACACCATCCGGCAGCCGACAGGATTTTGCGATCGATGAGTGACACAACCATGCCAGCCCAGAGAAGGCTCGTCACAATAAATCCAGCAGAAAGCAGCCGCATCGAGAAAAGTTCCTGTGCGAGCCCTTGGTTCGGCACGGCCCCTGCAGCCAGGAGTTTGTCGGCTTGGATCATCACCATCGCAGCCATGGCTGGCACGCAAGCAATCGCCACGGCTGGGTAGTGCCGCTGGGGCGTGGCGTGGAAGCTCTGGGCCGTCATCTCGAGGCCGATGAACACCAAGATTGGAAGGATCGCGGGGCCTGGAATGGACTCGTAGAGGTAGGCAAACGTGCCCGTCAGGCCGGCCACTCCAATACACACTGCAGTGGCGAGCGTGTACGCAGCGCGGCCCCCCATTGCCTTATAAGCCGGGTGGCCGATGTAGGGCGTTGTTTGGATCACGCCACCGCATGCACCGGCAACGATTGTCGCAATTGCTTCGACGCCAATGATGTGGCCCGTATGGTATTCATCGCCGGCTGCTGCGGCACTCTCCGTGCAGTCGATGCCACCGACGACAGTGCCCAGCGCGAAAGGGATGACGATCGGCAGATACTGAACCGTGTCCCCCCATGCTTCCACCCATTCGCACTTGAGGGCAGCCAGCCACTCCACAGGCCACAGGGCCGCCTGTGCGTCAATTGCAGCGTGTCCTACGGCAGCGGGAATCCATCCAGTGGATGTGCCGATCGCATGAATCAATCCACCGACGAGGAGGGCCGCCAGTGCGCCAGGCATGCGGAGCGGTAACGGAATGCGTGCGGTGAGGCTGGCCAGCACAATCCCCAGCGAGACGAGGCCAACCAGCGGTGAACTGAAGATTTCAAGCAATGGTAAAAATGTGATGAGTGCCAGCGCAATCGCCGCTAGGCTTCCGAGGAGGCCAGCCCGAGGAACGATCCGACGGATTGATCCGGCCACAAACGCACAGAGGAGTTTGAAAAAACCACTGGTAACAATCGCGCACATGCCAATGTGCCACGCATGCCGAGCGGCTGCTTCCCGATCCATTCCGGCGGCAACCGCTGAGGCAAAGGCTGGCCCAAGCACGAAAAAAACCATTCCAAACGTGCTCGGTGTGTCGAGCCCTAGGGGCATGGCCGTCACATCCGTGCGACCGGTGCGTCGGGCCAGACGAAACGCCATCCACGTGAAAAGTAGATCCCCCACCACTACGCCAGCCGCGGTGCCAGGCACCAAATGCGAGATCGCAAACTGAGCTGGAAAGTCAAAGGCGGTTGCCAGCAGAGAAACGGCCAAAACGAGATCGGCGAGATTGTCGAGCGAGAGGCCAAAAAAAGCGTTGATATCGCCCAATGTGGCCCAACAATAGCGGTTTGTTGCTGGTTTCATCGGACGTGAGCCTACCAAAAACGGGCCAACGCGATTTTTCGGGGCTATACTGCCGGGATCCTCAGCGAAGTCGTTCTTCTTTTGTTAGCCCAGCGAACCTTTTTGCCCACGGCTGCGTATTCACAGATGGTTTCGCACGATTCCTACTCTCAGGCTCGATCCATTGACAGGCCCGACCCGGACCGTTTGATTTCCAGTACAGTCAATGCCAGCGAGCAGGGGGCGGAGCAGACCGACGAGGATTTGCTCCACAGGTTTCGAGTGGCCGACGATTCACGAGCGTTTGAGGCACTCGTGCATCGCTACGAACATGAACTGTTTAGCTACCTCCGTCGCTACCTCGGCAGCGCGGAGATGGCAGAAGATGTCTTTCAGGCGACTTTTTTGCAGGTGCATTTGAAGAGGGAGCATTTTGAAGACGGCCGCCGTTTTCGGCCGTGGCTGTATACGATCGCCACAAATCAGGCCATCGACGCCCAGCGTCGCAATCGTCGCCACCGTATGGTGAGCATCGATCAGCGTGTTGGCGGGGAGAATGACTTGGGGGCGCTTGTGGAGATGCTGGCGGGCCACGAACAGACAGCGGACGAGCAATTGGAAGACGAGGAATCAAGGCAGTGGGTGCGATCGGCTGTCAAAGAACTTCCCGAATCGCTGAAGGGCGCATTACTGTTGGTCTATCATCAAGGAATGAAATACCGCGAGGCGGCTGAAGTACTCGGGATTCCAGTGGGCACCGTAAAGAGCCGACTCCACTCCGCTTTGTTGAAATTGAATGAGTCTTGGTACGCAAGCGGGAAAAGTCTTTAAAAACGCGAGCACCAATTTTATGCGAGACGATCTTGTAGGCTATGTATTGAACGCGCTCGATGAGCCGGAACTGAAGCGGGTCGAGATGGCTCTGGCCGATCCCAATGAGGGGCCGGAACTGCGGCGCGACTTTGAGTGCCTCCGAAGGAGCACGGCGGTTGTGTCGCGAGATCGCGGCACGATCACCCCCCCGCAAGGGCTGGCTGAACGCACGATCCAGTTTGTCCGATCACGAGCTGCTGAGAAGCGTCCAATCCCCCGAGCGTTTACGAGCGAGGCCGCACAGAGCCACGGTGGGGCGCCGAGAGTATGGCTCGATCGGATCATCATCGCGGCTACGGCCATGGCCGCATGCGTGCTGGTCGGGCCGTTGCTCCTTGACGCGATTGGGGAATCGAGGGCGCGCCGAGTGGAGCGAAATCTGGTTAAAGTGTCGGGAGCTCTTGAGGGCTATGCCCAATCGCATCGTATTTTTCCGTCGCCTCCAGACTCAGGATCGCTTTCAAGGGCGGGGCTCTATGCTCCCACGCTGGTTTCGGAGGAACGCCTCGTGGCCGACGATGGCACGCTGCTGTGTCCAGACACCGTACTTTCCAATCGCAAGAACTTTCGCGTGCCAACATTAGACGAACTCAAGGCTTCCGTGGGCACTCCCGAGTTTGAGGTGTTACTGCAATCCATGGGGGGCGACTACGGCTACACGCTCGGTCACAGGGATGTTGATGGAAGGTTGCAGCCGATTAGTCATTTGAATCGCACGCATCATCCCATCATGGCTGATGCCCCTGACGACAATGGCGAGAAGAGCAGCAACCACCCAGGAGGACTCCATTATGTGCTCTACGAAGATGGCCATGTGGAGCGACTCTTTCTGGATGATATCAGTCGCAACGATCATCTTTTTAAGAATCACGCCGG
>QWQH01000009.1 GCA_003670915.1 Planctomycetota bacterium
GGACGTTTTAAACGCGCTGGAAGCGAGGGGCCGCGAGGCAAGAAAAAGTTTAGCCCACGAGGTGGCCAGCGATTTCGGTAAGGTGCGATCAGGTGCGATCAGTCATGGGGTTCATCAGGGATTTCATTTCGCGGACGGCCTGTGAGAAACCGACCAGCACAGCTCGTGACACGATTGAGTGGCCAATATTGAGCTCACCCATGCCATCTAGCTGGGCAACCGGCAACACATTTCTGTAGGTAAGGCCGTGGCCGGCGGCGAGTTGGAGCTTGGCTTGCCGCACCATCTGGCCACCTCGCGAGAGGTCGACGAGCCGATCGTGTCGGGTGGCTTCTGTTGTTGCGGTGGCATAGGCTCCGGTGTGGAGTTCTGCGGCCTCAACGGCCAGATCGACCGCCGCGTCGATTTGCCGGGCGCATGGATCGATAAAGAGCGACACGGCAATCCCAGCATCGTGGAGCCTGCGTACTGCCTCGGCCGTGGCGGCTCGATGCGTCAGGACGTCGAGGCCGCCCTCGGTGGTGATTTCCTCCCGGCGTTCGGGAACGAGCGTCACCTGATCCGGCTTGATCCGGCA
This sequence comes from Planctomycetota bacterium, assembly GCA_003670915.1. GTDB lineage: Bacteria > Planctomycetota > Planctomycetia > Pirellulales > UBA1268 > BAIKAL-G1-2R. The sequence continues at coordinate 578 of QWQH01000009.1, forward strand.
GGCGATATCGATCATCTCCAACGCAATCGCGGTTTCCAGATTGAGTTTGACCTGCACCGTGCGTCGCAGCACCTCCAGATCCCGGTCTTGGATGTGGCGTCGGTCCTCGCGGAGGTGCACGGTGATTGCATCGGCACCGCCTAACTCGGCCAAGGCCGCGGCCCACACAGGATCGGGCTCCACCGTGCGTCGGGCCTGACGGATCGTGGCGACGTGATCAATATTAACGCCGAGTGTGGCCATGCGCTCGTCCAGTTTCTTTTACAAAGTTACCTTGCGGATCCCCGTCGCCCTCATCCGGCCTACGGCCGGCATCTCCCGCGAGGCGATGCGTGAGGACAGCGCAGGCTCTGAGCGTGGCTGATTCAGCCACCCTTTTTCAAGAGGATCACGGTGTTGCCGCGGGGAGTGCGCACCTGGAGCATCACTCCCTGCTCCGCCGACTCCTCCTCGATGGCCCGAGCAAATTCCTTGATCGATGCGACGGCCGTTCTGCCAACCTTGCGCACCAGCACTCCCGGGCCAATCCCAGCTTCTGCGGCCACGCCGTCTGGATCGACTCGGTCGACGAGCACCCCATCGAAGCCAGCAAAGAGATCGCCTTCATCGGGCACTGACTTCTTATCTCTCACCTCCAGACCAAATGCCTCCGAGTAGAATGTCTCTGCATCGCTGGGAGAGGGCCGTTTCTCGGCTGGCATTCGGCCGGCCACAGCGTTGGGAAGCGGTTTCACCGAGATGGTGAGCGTCAACGGCTTGCCGTCGCGGAGGACGGTGAGTTGGTGGGGCTTGCCAATCGCGGATCGCTCGACAACCCCTTGCAGCGTGCGAGGGCCATCCACGGGCTGGTTGTCAAAGCTCGTAATCACATCGAGTTCCTGGACGCCAGCTTCTGAGGCAGAACTGCCTGGCATCACCTCGGTCACTAGGACCCCCTTCTTTCCTTTAATGCCCAGCTTTGTGGCCACCTCTCCGTCCAAGGATCCGATTGCTACGCCCAGGTAGCCTCGCTGAACAGCGCCGTTGGAAATGAGTTGCTCGCTCACCCAACGGGCTAGGTTGATTGGGATCGCAAAGCCGATGCCCTGGTAGCCGCCGCTGTTGGAGGCGATAGCCGTGTTGATGCCAACTACCTCGCCAGCCAGGTTTACCAGTGGCCCGCCGGAGTTGCCAGGGTTAATGGCCGCGTCGGTTTGTAAAAACTGAGCGCGTCGAATGCCGCCCAGTTCTCGGCCTTTGCCGCTGATGATGCCAGCGCTGACGGTTGTTTCCAACTCAAATGGATTGCCGATGGCAATGACCCAGTCGCCTGTTTCGAGTTTGTCTGAGTCGCCCAGCTTTGCCGTCGGTAGATCGTCAGCATCGGCGAGTCTGATAACGGCTAAATCGCTTTCGGGATCGGTCTTGATTTCCAACGCCTTAAACTCGCGGCCATCGGCCAGTTTGACCGTGACAGTGTCGGCCCCTTCAACCACGTGGTTATTTGTCAGAACGATGCCGCTGGCATCGACAATCACACCAGACCCCACTCCCGAACGGCCGGGTTGCGCACCGTTGGGGTCTTGTGGGCCGTTGGGTCCATGAAACTGAAAGCCTTCTGGCATGCCGTCCCGAAAGAAATCTTCAAAAGGTGTGCCCTTGAACGGATTGCCGGCGGCCGACTTGTCTGGGGCCTCTCCTTTGCCACGGCTCACCGTGCGAGCCTTTGTTTCGCTGCGAACCACGACGACGCTCGGCGTGGCGTGCCCGGCCGCATGGCGAAAAGCCTTCGAGAGGGCATTGGCATGCTTCATCGCTTCGACTGTGCTGGGGTCTTCCTCAGCCCAAGCGACTGTGTTGAATGGAATCATGCTGGACTCGACGGCCATTCCGATCGCGAGCAACGCCCAGACGAAGGCTCCCCGAGGCGCGCGTTGGAGTGCAAAGTGCATTGAAAAACCTGCCTTTCCAGTCAGTAAGCTCGTGTAACGAATCCAATGAGCGGACGCTAAGCGTTGGCCAGCCCTCAGACGGGCGTTCCAGACCGGTGGCCACCAAAGCAACCAACGCTCGTCTCATCATACGCCCCTTGGCTAAAGATGGTTCGATATCAAAAGAAAATCCACGGAAATTCGTTGGAACACGGTTTGACATACAGGCGAAACAGGCCTTAGGTTTGGTCCAGAAAGCATTGGAATTCATGTCCCGACGGGAACAACGAGAGAGTGCCGAGGCCGCCATCGACGTGGCCGAATGCCAACGTCGGATTCGGTACGAATTTAAAGATAGATCGCTGCTGCTGGCTGCTTTGACGCATGCCTCAGGGGCGCAGCACAGGCTGGCGTCAAACGAAAGGCTGGAATTCCTCGGCGACTCCATCCTTGGATTCATTGTCTGCGAGCGACTCTATCGGCTGTTTCCAGAGTCCCTCGAGGGGGATTTGACTCGGATCAAGTCGGTCGTGGTAAGCCGGGAAACGTGCAGCCGCATCAGCGAGCAGCTCCGGCTCATCGATTTTCTCATCGTGGGCAAGGGATTGGCCGTGAACAAGCTGGTTCCGCCGTCGGTGCTCTCGGATCTCTTTGAATCGATCGTGGCCGCGATTTATCTGGATGGTGGCATTGAGCCGGTGCGGAAGATTGTGGAGCAGCTTTTGGAGCCCGAAATAATCAAGGTGGCCTCCGGGGAGCAGGGTTCAAACCATAAATCACTCTTGCAGCAGCAGGCTCAGCGGGATTTCGGAGTGACTCCCACATACGAAGTTGTGCAGGAGGCCGGGCCGGATCACAGCAAGACGTTTCACGTGTTGGCCCAGATTGGAAGCCGCCGCTATGCCCCCGCATGGGGTCGCAATAAAAAGGAAGCCGAACAGCGGGCGGCATCTAATGCGCTGAACGAACTACAGGCACCGCGGCCGGATGCTCCTGGCTGAGAATCCGTGTGACCCACGGTCGTCTTCGCGACAAAAGAGCCACCACCCAGTGGGAGGCCCATCGCATATGGCCTCGCGAACCTCCCGGGGTGGGCTTTCGGCGTTTTTTTCGGGCCTTTAATGAGTTGTGCAGCCACTCGCTAGAAAGTTTTTAGGGACTCAAAATAGGCTGTGCGGTGTATCTGCCTACCAACAAATAGCCCGCCAACGAATGGAGTTTTTTATGCGTTCCCTGCTTTTATTTCTTGCGCTATCCTTTTTCGCGGCCGCAGTTTCCAGCACCGCAGAAGCGCAGACGACCACGAAGAGTGCTTCCTCGACGGCTCAGCAGGACGCTGAAACAATGGCCCGCACTGGAGTCCTGCAACACTGTGGACGCGCTGGCGGTGCCGTTGAAGGCATTGGTTTTGGACAGAGCCCTGATTCGGCAATCAAGAACTGCTGCTACTGGGGGCAGCGTAAGCCCAGAGAGATCGGCATCTGCAGAGGCCATCGCGGCTGGTTTGCCTGCGTGCGATACTGGTAACCAGGAAAAGAGCTGGCACGTGAGTCAAGCGAGCATAACCCCGCGTGCCCGATTCAACATGGAATACTCTGGGCTAGGCTCGATGTGCCCCGGGCCGAGGCGGTCAGACCGAGGAGAAGAAATGTGAATCAAAACGTGAGTCGTCGAACGTTCATGGGAGCGGCGGCGGTCGCGGAAACGACCGCATGAGAGCGCAATGAAAACTCGTTGCCCGTGGCCGACGAACGAACTCGCCATCCATTACCACGACGAGGAATGGGGCGTGCCGGTTCACGACGACCGGATGCTGTTTGAGCTCCTGATCCTCGAAGGCGCGCAGGCGGGGTTGAGTTGGAACACGATCCTCAAGAAGCGAGGGCATTACCGGAAAGTTTTCGACGGCTTCGACGTTCTGAAAATCGCGACCTACGATGCCCACAAGCTGGCGGAGCTGCGCGCTGATCTCGGCGTTGTCCGCAACCGTTTAAAGATCGCCGCGACCATCCAGAACGCTAAAGCCTGTCTCGCCGTGCAACAGGAGTTCGGCAGCCTCGACTCCTACCTCTGGCAGTTCGTCGGTGGCAAACCCATCGTGAACCGGCGACGTTCCATGAAGGACATCCCGCCGCGCACTCCGGAATCCGACGCGATGAGTGAGGATTTGCTGCTGCGCGGCTTCAAATTCGTTGGCCCCACGATCTGTTACGCGCTGATGCAAGCCGTCGGCATGGCGAACGACCATCTCGTGATGTGCCCGCGCCACGTCGAATTGAGCGGCGTTTGAATCCCCTTTTATCCACCCGGCAATCCAGCGCCAGTCCGCGGCCTGCCCCGGGAGGGCTGTCCGCTTCACCCGCGACCCGTGCATCAGCTACCGATTCTTTGCAGAAGTGCCATTGACTGTGCTACCCTTAATCCTACGGACACAACACTTCTAAGGAAGGGGCGCAATTTCATGAGACACTCACAGGCACACATACGGCTTGGCGGCCGGGTCGCGGCGTTCACATTCATCGCCCTCGTTGCCGGGCTGACGTGTGCGGCCGATACGTTCAATATGGCCGTGACGACTGCAGGCATCAGTGTGGGCAACCATCTATCGGGGCCGCGGCTCGTAGCTGGAAATCTCATCAGTCGGCCGGTGCTGCTGGAGTTTTGGGGCGTGCACTGCCCCCCCTGCTTGGCCAGCATGCCGAAGCTGGAGCAATTACATGCCGAACTGGCTCCCCTCGGGCTCGTCGTTTGAAGTTGAAGCGACGGCGCGGCTGGCGGTGAAAGCCGTTCCCACACCAGTGCTCGCTGGACGCACGCTCGAAAAACTTACTGCGTTCAACGAACAGCTCCGCAACGAGCAACTCTTTGGCACGGTGCTCAAAAAGGCAACAACATTCTGCAATGCAAAGGACGATGCCACTGCCGAAGAGGCTGCGTTTGTCGTGAAGCAGCTCACCGCTCGCGGCTGGCAGATGATCGACGATGCCGTGTCGAGAAAGCCAGAAGAGCCGCTGGGTGCCGCCAATGCGCTCCAACGCGTGGCGAAGAATTTTAAAGGCGTGCCGCTCGGTACTGAGGCCACGAAGCTCCTGCGAGAATGGGAGCATGATTTTCAGGTCGAACGCAAAGCCGGCATAAAGCTTTCAAAACTGATGCGTCTGCGGGCCAAACTCGTGACGCTCTCCGGTAGCACAGACGGCACATTTCCGGCCAACATGGTGGCGACGATTCCGCCGCAGTCGAAGCGGGAGTTGACCGCTATCGTGGCGTCCATCTGCACCCATTACCCAAATTCTAAATCGGCTGTAGCAGCAGAAAAAGTTGCTCGAGAACTTGCGCTTAGCGTGCCGTGAGTTGGCCTAAGCGTCGCGGTGCTCTTTTGGCACAGCGAGTTTGATCCGCGGCTGGCGCCCTCTCGGGCCTAGACGAAGGAGGCCCACCATGCCGAGGAGTCGGCTTCTGACCAGGTCGCCGATTCTGCATGCTTCTGAAGTTCTCTCTCCAAACCTAGCGCGCTGGGCACACGGTCGTCTGGCGATTTCGCAAGGCAGCGACGCACCAGGGCTTGCACCTCTGCCGGAATCTGACCTGACGGAGGCAACAGATCGGGGATGGACTGCTGGCGGTGCGCGAAAAGGACATCCAGCATGGTTTTGCCAGTGAAGGGGGGCTTGCCGGTAAGCAGAAAGAATGCAGTCGCCCCGAGGCTGTACAAGTCGCTCCGTGCATCCACCGCAGTGCCTGCGGCCTGCTCGGGCGACATGTAATGTGGGGTGCCTGTCATGGTGGCGGCAAGCGTCGACTTGCTCGCATCCGGGCCGCCGACCATCTGCTGGACCAGCCCGAAGTCGACCAACTTCACCACATCCACCAGCGCCCCCTGCCGACAAATCAGAATGTTGCTTGGCTTGATATCCCGGTGAATGAGTCCCTGCTCGTGGGCCTCACGGAGTGCCCCACACAGTTGGCGAAGGATGTGTATGACGTGCGGCACTGAAAGGGGGCCACAGCGAGCGACGGCCTCCTCCAAGCTCAGGCCGTCGAGGTACTCCATGACATAGTAAAAGGTGCCGTCGTCGGTGCGTCCATAATCGTATACCTCCACAACATTCGGGCTCCGTAGCTTTGCAGTGGCCTGAACCTCGCGCTCGAATCGCGCCAGCGACTGGGAGTCGCCGGTGCGCTCAGGACGGATGAGTTTGACCGCGCAGGGCCGTTTGAGCAGCCGATGCTCAGCCAGATAAACTTCGCCCATTCCGCCTGCACCGAGCTTCCGAATGAGAGTGTAAGCCCCCATCTCCCGCGCCTCTCGGCGAGCATCCGCCACTTCCTCTTGGAGTGTTTGCAGCCGATGAGACCCGAATATTGCCAGCACAGCTCCTGTCGCCATCATCTCTGCGCTTACGACCAAGGGGAACGACATGAGCACGAAGTGGTCAGGCTTCAGGAGAATA
>QWQH01000085.1 GCA_003670915.1 Planctomycetota bacterium
GCCACGCGCAGTGCCTCTCGCCGCGTCTGGTCGTCGAGCAATTGCACGTAGCCGGTATCCATGTTCACAGCCGGCGTGATTCCGGCAGCAGACGTGCGGGCCACGTGGGCTGCAAAACTTTCCCAGTCGATTCGCCCATCCAGCGTGAACGGCAACAGAATCGCCGACATCCCGCGAATCGTACGGCGGGGCCGCACCAGCGAGGCCGGATCGATCGGGGTGGGAAGGGGATCGGGCATAAGGGGAAAGAGTATCGGCCAATGCGATCGGCATGACCAGAGCGATCGCAGAGCAAGCCCGAAGGATGGGGCTTCGACCGTCCTGCGAAGTGTTTGGTACGCTTGAGCGACGCAAGGCTGCCAAGGCCCGACAAAAAATAGAGAACGCACATCCCAAGAGTCGAGGCTCAAAAGAAATGGCGTTGTATCCACGCATCGCACGGTTTCGAACAGTTGCAGATCTCCGCGAGCATCTGGCGAAGATCAACTCGCCGATTCCTCTGGATGACTCCGTGCTGTCCGCCCAGGCTGGTTCCCCCTTGGCTGCGCCGATTGAGATCGGGGGCCATCGCGTCGGCAACCGCTGGTGTATCCATCCAATGGAGGGCTGGGACGCCACGCCGGACGGCCTGCCGCACGCACCACGGCTCATGGCCCATCCCACACATGCGTTGATCCGGCCGACTCGTCGTGCATGCTCAGCGATGACGATGTGGAGCGGCTCATCGATCGCTACGTGGCGGTGGCAAGCGATGCCGCAGCCGCTGGGTTTGCGATGGTGGATCTGAAGGCGTGTCACGGGTATCTAGTACACGAGTTTCTTTCGGCTCGCAGGCGACCAGGCAGATTTGGTGGAGATTTTCAAGGCCGCACCCGGCTGCTTTGCACGCTGGTAAAACGCGTGCGAGCAGCGTGTCCTGGCCTTATCATCGGCGTGCGACTCTCGCTCTTTGACACGGTGCCTTGGCATCGGGTGGGCGATCACGGCGAGCCGTGGCCATGGACTGATGCGATCCCGTACGACTGCGGATTTGGGGTGAACGAAACCGACCCCACACAGATGGATCTCAACGAACCGATTCAACTGCTCAGGAATCTGCGCGATCTCGGGGTGGCCAGCGTGAATCTTTCCGCAGGCAGCCCGTATACCGTGCCACACATCCAGCGTCCAGCAGCGTTTGCGCCTTCCGACGGCTACCCTCCGCCCGAGGATCCACTCATTGGGGCGTGGAGGCAGATCGACGCTGTTCGGCAAGCCAAAGCGGCGGTGCCGGATCTCGTGTGCGTAGGCACAGGCTACAGCTACTTGCAGGAGTATCTCGTCCATGCAGCGCAGGCTGTTGTGCGGCAAGACTGGGCCGATGTGGTTGGCTTGGGCCGCATGGTGCTTTCGTATCCGGATCTGCCAGCCGATTCGTTGACCGGCCAATCCTTGACACGCACGAAAATCTGCCGCACTTTTAGCGACTGTACAACGGCCCCCCGGCACGGCCTTCGCAGCGGCTGCTATCCGCTCGACGACTTTTACAAATCACTCCAGCCCGATACCGCCGGCATGAAGGCGATCAAAAATTCAGAGCACGATGCTTCAAGCAATAGCTAGAACCCCATCGGCAGCATGGCACAGCTTGGCCGCTTCCTTGAACAAATGGCCGATTTCTGGAAGACTACCCGCCTTTCTGGAATTCACGTTCGCCCCGGCAGTCATCCCACTTGGAGTTTTCCATGGCACACGGCCTTGCTTCGCTCGTCGCCTCTGGTACCAAAGCGTGGCTCGATTCAGTGGACCCCGATCTCATTCGCTCTGCGATCGCGGATGGGGCCACCGGGGCCACGAGCAACCCAGTCATCATTTCCGACCTCATCAAGACTGGTCGCTTCAATGACTCGCTGCCGTCGCTGATCGCCGCTGGCAAAGACGATGCCGACATCGCTTGGACGCTGGTCGACGAACTAGTCACACATGCCCAAGGTGCGTTTCTGGAAACTTGGAAGAAGACCGGCGGGAACGATGGCTGGGTGAGCTTCGAATTGGATCCGCTGCTGGAGGATCCAGCAAACGGACTGTCTGAGGATGAACGAGTGGCTCGCTACGTCGAACTGGGCACATTCTGGTCGGCTGGCCAGTGCAACCGAATGATCAAGGTGCCGGCAACCCCAGCTGGCATCCGGGCGCTTGAGCCACTGGCTGCCGCCGGTGTGCCGTTGAACGTCACGCTCATCTTCACCAAACCACAATATATTCGGGCCCGCGACTCTGTCTGGAAGGGCGCTGTCAAACGTGCCTCGCTCGACTCTTTTAAGAGCGTCTATAGCGTGTTCGTTTCGCGGATCGACGTTTATACCGAGCAGCATGTACCCGACCTGTCGCCCGCAGCACAGGGAATGCTGGCCATCGTGAATGCCAAACGGGTCTGGGCTACAAACCATGCCTTCTGGAAAACCCACCCAACGCCGCTTCAGCAGGAGATCATCTTCGCCAGCACCGGAGTCAAGCAGAAGGGGCTCGACGCCTGCACGTATGTGTCGGCATTGGCCGGCGATGGCATCCAGACCAACCCACCGGCCACCACGCAGGCGGCCGCTGAACCTTCGCGAAGCTTTTCTCGGCAGGTCGACACAATGCCGCCGGCCGCAGTCCTGGCAGAACTCGATACCAAGGTCGATATGCAACACCTCGAAGAGGTGCTCATGCGCGAGGGAGTTGAGAAGTTCGTGACTCCGCAGAAGGCTCTGCTCGCGTTGATCGCTTCCCACAGAGCAGCCATCACTGCAAAAGCCTGAGAGTTCTGCTCGTTGTGAGATTTTTTTGAATATGCCGCCTGTTGGAGCCACACAAACCATGCACGCGCCCCACCTCACCCAACTGCCTGCGTGGAAAGCCCTCGAAGCCAACCGCGACCAGATTGCCCGAACGACTTTGAGGGAACTCTTTGCCGCCGATCCAACTCGCGGCGAGCGCATGGCTGTGGAGGGAGCCGGACTCTATCTCGACTACTCCAAAAACCGTGCCAATAACGAGACGCTCTCGCTGCTGGTCCAACTCGCCCAACAGTCGGGCGTGGAAGCCCATCGGGACGCCATGTTCGCTGGTCAAAAAATCAACGTCACCGAAGATCGGGCGGTGCTGCATGTCGCCCTGCGGGCGCCCGAAGGCTCAATAATCTTGCTGGACGGCGTCGATGTGGTGCCGGCCGTCCACAAGGTGCTCAAGTCCATGGGTGCGTTTGCCGATGGCATCCGCAGCGGCACGTGGAAGGGGGGCAGCGGCAAACGGATTCGCAACATTGTCAATGTTGGTATCGGTGGTTCCGACTTGGGCCCCGTCATGGCGTACGAGGCACTGCGGCACTACACCGACTCCTCGCTGACGTTTCGCTTTGTCTCCAATGTAGACGGCACTGACTTTGCCGAAGCCGTCGCGGGATTGGATCCCGCCGAGACGCTCTTCATCATCTCGTCAAAGACGTTCGTCACACTGGAAACCATGACCAACGCCCAGACGGCCCGTGAGTGGATTCTGGCGGGCTTGGGTGGTGACACCTCGGTCGTGGCCCGCCATTTCGTGGCTGTCTCGACCAATGCCGCGAAGGTTGCCGAATTTGGGATCGACACGACCAACATGTTTGGGTTCTGGGACTGGGTGGGTGGCCGCTACTCGATGGAATCGGCGATCGGTCTTTCCACAATGATCGCCATCGGTCCACGCCACTTTGCCGACCTGCTCGGCGGCTTCCACGCCATGGACGAGCACTTTCGCTCGGCTCCACTGGAACGCAATCTGCCGGTGATCCTCGGCCTTCTCGGCGTTTGGTACAGCAATTTTTTCAAGTCGCAGAGCATTGCCGTGCTCCCCTACGAGCAGTATCTGAAACGGTTTCCGGCCTATCTTCAGCAACTCACGATGGAAAGCAACGGTAAGTCGACTCGTCTCGATGGCACGCATGTCACGTACAATACAGGCTCCATCTACTGGGGCGAGCCAGGCACCAATGGCCAGCATTCCTTCTATCAACTCATCCATCAGGGCACGCACCTGATTCCGTGTGACTTCATCGGATTCAACAAGGCCTTGAACCAACTGGGCCACCATCACGACTATCTGATTTCCAACATCTTCGCCCAAGCCGAGGCATTGGCCTTCGGGAAAACTGCCTCCCAGGTCAAAGCAGAGGGAACGCCCGACTGGCTCACGCCTCATCGCGTTTTTGAGGGCAACCGTCCTTCCAACGTGATCATGGCCGACGTACTCAATCCGGCCACACTCGGATCGCTCGTGGCCCTCTACGAGCATGCTGTCTTCACGCAGGGAGCCATCTGGGGAATCAACTGCTTCGACCAGTGGGGCGTGGAACTCGGCAAACAGCTCGCCCAAAATATCATCTCGGAACTGGAGTCAGTCACTCAGCCAACCCTTGCACACGACAGTTCCACCAACACGCTCATTCAACGCTACCGATCGCGGAGATAGGTGTGACAACCGACCTCGTTTATTACGGTCTGTTCTGACAGTCACACCGAACGGTCTCATCTGACAGTTTTGGGAAGGATTTGCGTTCGATGAAGCTTGAGATTTTTCCGGATGAAGCTGCTGTGGCCGGTGCCGCTGCCAGCCTGATCGCAGCCCACGCCAGACAAGCCGTGGCACAGCGGGGCCTTTTTCTATTGGCAGTCAGCGGCGGCAAGACTCCGTGGGCGATGCTCACACTCCTTTGCTCCGAGGACGTGCCGTGGGCTAACGTGCACGTCTTTCAGATCGATGAGCGGATCGCGCCCGATGGGGATCCCGACCGCAACCTCACGCACCTGCACGAGAGCTTGCTTGGGCATGCACCGATCCTGCCTGAAAACATCCACGCCATGCCGGTCAACGCACTGGATCCCAGAGAGGGAGCGCGAGACTACGCACAGACGCTTCGAGCGTGGTGCGGCGATCCACCCATTCTGGACCTCGCCCATCTGGGCCTCGGTGCCGACGGACACACCGCTTCGCTGATTCCCCAGGATCCGGTTCTGGATGTTCTGGACCAGGATGTTGCCCTCACGGGTGTGTATCAGCATCGTCGACGCATGACACTCACGTTCTCGCTCATCAATCGCTCACGCCTGATTTTGTGGCTGGCCACAGGTGCCGCGAAGGTGCCGATGATCCAGCGGCTGTTGGCTCGCGATCTGGACATTCCGGCGGGCCGCATCGATCAGGGCCGTGCGATTCTGCTCGCGGACCGTTCAGCGGCACGCCCAGTGGCAGGGCAGGGGTAGTGCCAAACAGAACTGGCCTCGCCACCCGCACAGCGACTACGCTTAGTCCATGGACGTTCTGATCTCAACGGCGTGGCATTGGTGGCTCGTCCTCTGGCCACACGTGCTGGCGATGTCGTTGCTGGCGATGAATATCCTGGCATCGGCCCACGCAATTCTCACCAAACGAGATACGCGTTCCACGATCGGGTGGGTGGGATTGATCTGGCTCTCACCCGTCTTCGGAGCCGTTGCGTATGCCGTGCTGGGCGTGAACCGGATCCGTTCGCGGGCCAGCCATCTCAGGGCGGGTCAGTTACAAGTCACGCAGGAACTCAGCGGTGCCGTACCAGACAGCGACCGCCTGCGGGAGGCCATCGGCCCCGACCGAGGGCCTCTGCGGTCGCTGGAGGTGCTCGTTGCCCGCGTCACCGACCGACCGCTCGTCGATGGCAACGCGATCGAGCCGCTGCTCAGTGGCGACGAAGCCTACCCCAGGATGCTCGCTGCGATTGACACTGCCACTCGGAGTATTGGTCTGGCTTCGTATATCTTCGACAACGACTTGACTGGAAAACTATTCGCTGAGGCACTCAGCCGGGCTGTGAAGCGTGGCGTTCGAGTGCGGGTGCTCGTGGATGGCATCGGCGCCAGCTACACGTTTCCATCAATCGTCGGATTGCTCACGCGGATGGGTGTGCCAGTGGAGCGATTTTTGCCCACCAGCGTACCGATTTACTTTCCCTATGCCAACCTTCGCAACCACCGCAAGATTCTAGTCGTGGACGGCAGCGTTGGATTTACTGGGGGCCTGAATATCCGCGACGGGTGCTGGCTCGCACACGATCCGCAGCACCCTGTTCGCGACATGCATTTCCAGGTACGCGGCCCACTGGTGTCGCATCTTCTGGAGGTGTTTCTTGAGGACTGGGCCTTTGCCTCAGGTGAGTCGTTAGCTGGCGAACAGGCCGATGATGGCGACCCCCGCCTGACCGCCGCTCACGCATTATGGCGAGCGGATCTCACATGGGCGGGCACGGCGCTGGCCCGTGGCATCCGCTATGGACCCGACGACCGCGATATGGGTCGGATCAAACTCGTGCTGGTGGGGGCGCTTGCCGCGGCGCAGGAATCGGTGAGGATCATGACACCGTACTTTCTCCCTGACGATGCCATCTGCCAGGCGCTCGACGTGGCAGCGATGCGAGGCGTGCGGGTCGACATTGTGTTGCCAGAACACAGCAACCTCGAACTGGTCGGCTGGGCCTCAGCCGCAATGCTCTGGCAGGTGCTCGGCCGGGGCTGCAATGTCTGGATGTCGCCGCTTCCGTTCGATCACACAAAGTTGATGGTGGTCGATCGGGCATGGGCTCTGTTTGGCAGCGGCAACTGGGATGACCGTAGCATGCGGCTCAACTTCGAATTCAACGTCGAGGTATTCGATCGCGACTTTGCCGAAGCCATTCACAAGCACATCGGCGACGTGATTGCCCGATGCCGCCCAAAGACACTTGCAGAGGTCGACAGCCGTAGCCTTCCAGTGCGGCTTCGGGATGGCATTGCCCGCCTCTTCTCTCCATATCTGTAGGGCCTGTATCTCGGGTCATTCAGTGCCTACTCGTTGTCAGCCCCCCGTGGCGTCGCCTACATTTGAAGGCTCGCGTTCAAGAC
>QWQH01000032.1 GCA_003670915.1 Planctomycetota bacterium
AGATGCTCTGGCGTGGGATGGACGACGTTCTTGGCGAGGCCGATCTTCTCGAGCAGTACGATGAACGTGTACGTGAGATCCAACTCCCACCATCTGTGACCATGAGCGGCGCAGCGGGGAAACGCGTGATGGTTGTTGTGCCAGCCTTCGCCGTTGTTGGTGAAGTCAATTATTCAGTTGTTGATGCTGCAGTGGAAGGAAGCCGGGGACGGGTATAAGAAAATTGCCAAAAAGCTCAACGAGTTGGGAATCCCGTCCCCTGATGCTGGTCGTTACCGCCGCGACCACGGTTCCCGGTACCGCGTGCCTGGCAAGTGGCACCCAAACACGGTGCGTGACCTCTGTACCAATCCGATTATCGCGGGCATCAAGAAATATGGAATATGGAAAACGATCCGAGGGCCGGTATCGACGGCTTGGAATCGATGGGCCACGCGAGTTAACCGATCAGGATCTTCGTCCCAATGGCAAACCAAAGATGTTGGAAAATCCACTTGAGTTGTGGGTGCGGCCCGAAAACGGCGCTCCGCCACAGTTCGGTTTTGGCACGCTGGGAGGCGATCCAGCCCAAGGGCATTACGGTCAAGAACGGCCGGCGGATTGGTGGACGCAACCCGAACAATCCTGATCGGTATCCGTTCTTCACGCGGGTCATCGATCTCACCGACGGCTGCTTTGCGGCGTGATTGCCTTTGGGAGGGAAAACTTGCCTGTGCCGATCCACGGCCGCAACCGGGCTGAACTGCCGGCTTTAGAAACTGCCAGCCTGGGCAGTACTCTCAACGCTCACAACAACACTCACTCAGCCCCGGCATGTTGCCGGGGTCCGGCGGCTGAACTCGGTTCCTTCGGAGGCGATGGAACCGCGAACAACCGACCGGATGAGCCCAACTCCGGGTTGGAGCAGACTCATACGGCAAGTAATGTCGGGGCGACACGATTCGAACGTGCGACCTCTACGTCCCGAACGTAGCGCTCTAGCCAGGCTGAGCTACGCCCCGAGTTGGTGCGGCAACGCAAGCCGCACCGAAGGAGTCCTTTAAAGACTACCCGAGGGGTGGCTCTCAAGCGACCTCTTTCTGAAATCCACGATCTGGTGCATAATTTGGCCGAGAGAGATCAATCGTTCTCCTTGGAGTACTGCCGATGCCAACCAGACAATCCCAGGTTTCGCGTCGCCTTCCGCGGCGAGGATTTCTGAACACGGCGCTGTCGACGGCTGGGGCCGCGGTGCTAGCCCCAACAGTTATTCCAGGTTCGGCGCTTGGATTGGATGGGGCGGTGGCTCCGAGCGAACGCATTGTGGTGGGTGGCATCGGCATTGGAAATCGCGGTACCTACGACCTTGGCTGTTTTCTGGAACAAAAAGATGTCCAGTTTGCGGCGGTGTGTGACATCAAGGAATCGCGTCGCACGGCGGTGCAAAAAATAGCCAACGAAAAGTATGGCAATGAGAATTGCAAGACCTACCGCGACTTTCGTGAACTGCTCGATCGGCAGGATATCGATGCGGTGCTGATTGCCACAGGCCCCAATTGGCATGCCACGGCCGCCATGGCTGCCGCCAAGGCCGGCAAAGACATGTATTGCGAGAAGCCCTGCACAAAAAATATTTCCCAAAGCTTGATTCTCGCGGAAACGATGCGCCGTACCGGCCGGGTGTTTCAGGCGGGCACTCAGCGACGCAACCTGCCGCATTTTGCATTCGCCTGTGCGTTGGCTCGCACCGGGAAGCTGGGCGCGATGAAGAAGGTATTTGCCCATCCGGCTGGGATGCAATCCATGATGAGTGGTTGGCTGATTCCAGAGCCCGCGCCGAATCCGGATGCCGTTGATTGGGATATGTACTTAGGGCCAGCGGCATGGCGGCCTTTCAATGCAAAACTTTTGGATGGATTCAATTTTGAAAAAGGCGGTGGCCTAGTGGGCGGCGGAGTTTTGGAATGGGGATCCCACTGCGTGGATCTCTGCCAGTGGGCTCTTGGAGATGTGCCTCCCCCTGTCGAATACAACGCGCCCAAAGATGGGCAACTGGTCGCACGTTACGAGAATGGCGTGGAGTTGATCTTCCGCGAGACCGGCTGGATTCCTCTGGGTTCGTGTCCTGTTCGGTTTGAAGGCGAGACCGGTTGGGTCGAAGCTGGCGATAGTGGCAAGCTCGTGTTGAGTTCACCGGCCCTCCTAGCTGGCAGAACGGTCGAGGAAATTGGCGGCTATCCTGCCACCTACCACGTGCGCGACTTTCTGGACTGCGTCAAAACGCGAGGTAAGCCCAAGGGCAATGCCGACGCTGCGTGCAATGCGCACATTGCATGCCATGCCGCCAATATTGCGCTGCACCTTGGCAGAAAGGTTCAATACGATCTTCACAAGCACGAGTTCATCAACGACCAGCAGGCCAATCGGCTGCGATCCGAGGCGTTGCGTGAACCGTGGAGGCTCTAGTCACCAACCGGGAACGGTCGAACAAAACAAAGGACAAGGGGTTTTCTTTTATGCGCATGCGTGTTTACGGCCGATGCTCGGGGTTGTGTTGTGGTGTGATGCTCGGGACAGCCGCTTTCTTGCTGGCCGATACTGTGCGGTGGGCGCATGCACAGGGACCATCGCCCGAAAGGGAGCAGAAACAAATCGCCGTCCTGCGGTCCAATGCACCGGGAGCCGAAAAAGCGATTGCCTGCAAACAACTGGCCATCGAAGGCTCCAGCGAGGCAGTGCCGGAATTAGCAAAACTCCTCGCGGATCCACAACTGGCCTCATGGGCCCGGATCGCACTGGAGGCTATTCCAGGACCTGCGGCCGATGAATCGCTTCGCAAAGCAACCGATTCGCTGGCAGGCGTTTTGCTCGTTGGCACGATCAATAGTATTGGCGTGCGCCGAGATCCGGGCGCCGTGGAAATTCTCGTCAAGCGGTTGCGGGATCAGGATGTCAGCGTGGCGTCGGCCGCAGCGGTCGCTTTGGGCCAGATTGGAAATCCTGCTGCTGCTGCGGCGCTTCGAAAATCGTTGCCAATGGCTTCTGCGACAGGTTCTCCCGTCCTTGCTTCAGCCGTGGCTGAAGGGTGCGTGCTGTGTGCCGAGCGTTTGCTGTCGGCGGGAAAGTCTGCCGATGCGGCCGCCATCTACGACGATGTCAGGCGTGCAAAACTGCCGCAGCAGAGAATCGTGGAAGCAACTCGCGGGGCTATTCTGGCCAAGCAGAGTGCGGGCATTCCAATCCTGCTTGAGCAACTCCGCTCTCCAGAGAAGGAGCTGTTCAATATCGCGTTGGTCACTCTTCGCGAGCTTCCCGGTGGCGAAGTGGATGCGGCGATGGTGGCAGAAATACAGAAAACACCGCCCGAGCGAGCGGCCCTCATGATTCAGGCAATGGCCGATCGCCCAAAGACCGCCGGGCTGCTGCCAGCCCTGATCGCGCAGGCGCAACGTGGCCCCAAGCCAGTGCGACTCGCGGCCCTCAACGCCCTTTCGCGGGTCGGAGATGCGTCGTGTTTTGTGCCGCTGCTGGAGATCGGCAGGCAAGGCGATCCGGAACTGGCGCAGGCGGCAATGCAATCGATTGCCGATCTTCCGGGTGAGGCAGTGAATGCGGCAATCGTTGCGAAGCTTGCCACACCAGAAGGCCAGAGAGATCCGCTGGTGATTGAGGTCATCGGACGGCGAGGGATCGTTGCGACGGCGGCCCTGCTCCCGTCGCTCGAGCATCCAGAGCCTCGCGTGCGGTCCGCTGCGTTGACTGCCTTGGGCGAGACGGTGGAACTCGCCGAACTGCCTGTATTGATCGCGACGGTTGTGGCTGCCAAGCATCCGGAGGATGCCCAGGTGGCGGAGAAGGCCTTGAAGTCGGCGAGCGTTCGGATGCCAGACCGAGAAGCGTGCGCGACGGCTCTTGCGTCGGCTGTTGAACGGTCGCCGTCGGTGCCGACGCAGGTGGTATTGCTCCAAATCGTAGGTGCAGTGGGCGGCACAAAAGCGTTGGAAACGGTGGGTGCCGCTGCGAAGAAAAAAGATCCTCTGCTGCAAGATGCCTGTAGCCGCCTGTTGGGCGAGTGGATGACAGTCGATGCCGCTCCTGTACTGCTGGATCTTTCCAAGACAGCCGAGGGGGAGAAGTATCAGGTGCGGGCCCAGAGGGGCTACATCCGCATTGCACGGCAGTTCGTGCTGCCGGAAAAGGAGCGGGCGGAGATGTGCCGGCAGGCGTTGGCCGTCTCCAGCCAGACGGCAGAAAAAAAACTGGTGCTGGAGATTCTGAAACGGTATCCAAATCTGGACTCGTTGACGATTGCCATCAACGCCATTGGTTCGGCTGATGTCAAGGACGAGGCCACTGAAGCCGCCAGAGCCATTGGGGGAAAGTTGAGCAACTCGGCAGAAGCCAAGGCTCTTCTCACGAAGGCTGGCATCAATTAACAACATACGTGTCAGCCAGTCACACCGAGCGAGTGGGTCTGGATTCCCACTATGGCACGGGCAAGAGGCGATTGCTGCGCTACCGCCGTGAAACTGGCATCGGTATCGCAGCGGGTTGCATCAACGCTCCTTGTGAGGCGGGCAGTTCCCAGGGACTGAAGGCAGCCCAAACAGGATTGTGATCCGATACCTGAAGAGCCTTGTCAATCGACAGTCCAAACGTGTTTTGGAGGTCGACCACGCCCCACCGCCCGGTGTACTCGCGGGTGGTGATTGGGTCAAAGATGAGGTTGTCGTATGTCTTCGTGCGGCGCGTGTTGGTGGGAACGCCCGAAATGGCCCATCCGATGCTAGGTATTTGTTTAATTCGGCCAAACTGCATCGGGGAGGCATTGAGATCACCGAGTAAAATCACGTCATCCTCATCGGGCCGAGCCGACCGCATGACGACAAACACGTCGGCCAATGCATCAACTTCTTGCGACACCTCGTCTGGGTCGGTGTGGGTGTCGACCATCCAGAAGCTGAATCCTCGTTCGGGCTGGGTGGTGCGAACGCGAAAGCGGGCATACATCGGAGGGCGATGGAGCCGATCGGCAGGGTCTCGTATGGTGCCAACAGATGCGGTGTCAAGCTCGATACGGTTGGTGTCGTAGATGAAAGTGTATTGCTCTTTGCTCACCGTGCGGCCGAGTCGTGGCCCGATGACGTGTTGGTAGCGACTGCCATCGGCGTTGATCACTCGGACGAATTCAGGGATGATCGCATCGGATTTTGCACGCACCTCTTGGATCGCAACGATATCGAAGGTGCGCACCACGCGGGCGAGTACGTCGACCACTTCCGGCTTGGCCATTTTCGACTCACCAAACACCTGAATATTAAAGCTGGCGATGAGTACCGCATCAGATGGCTTCGCTTGCGGTGGAGTCGTTGCCATTGGAGGCACAGGCGCGATCAGCGGCACATTATTCGCTGGAGCGGGTGCGGGCAAAGATGCCGGTGTGGGCTCTAGCCTCGACGGCGATGACCCAGCGGCATAGGCAATCGACGCGGTGGGAGCCGAGGGCGGATGGATCCCTGGGGTAGCCGTGCTGGGGATCCAACTGTTTGCGTCGGCCTTCCTGTTTGCGTCGGGCTTCGTCGTCTCGACTGCTTGGGCCTGTTGGCCGCTGAGTCCGAGGGTGGATGCCAGTGCCGAAATACCTGGGCCAAGCCAAGGCAGATCTGGCATCACCCAACCGGTTGCACCGGCGCCGCCAATCAGCGCTGCGATGGTTGTGAGAGCCGTCCAGAAAAAGCTGGAGGAGGCATTCGTTTCTTTTTTCTTGTGTGCCATCCGCCGCCTCCGTGCGTCGCGCCTGTGGCGCGGGGATCGCGGTGCACCCCTGCCCGATCGCCATCCGTGGCGACCACCCGAGTGAACGGGTCTTCTTTTTCTATCGGCAACATTGAGGCCGGTTGTTCGGGAAGCTTCCAAGGCAACGGCAAGGGCCGCCAACCGGTGGGCTTACGAACCAATTGCCTCGAGAGCCTCCTTGGCCAAGCGGGCCATTCGGGAATCACTCTGACCAGCAGCCTGCAAGAGGGCCGGACGGGCCAAGAGAGCAGCTGGGCCAATCTGCCCTAGCGCCCAAGCCGCCCGCTGCCGCACCGAGATGTCGGCCGACGAATCAATGCAGGCGGCCAGTGCAGCTACCGCAGACGACGCATCCTGCCCGAATCGCCCGACGAGCGTAATGGCCCAGTAGGCAACCAGCGGCTCGCCGGAGGTGACCAGTTGCACGAGTTCTTGGACCGCACCTGTCGGTGGAGGGCCGAGGTCTTCCAGTGCCGCAACTGCCCATTCGCGGACTCGTTCGTCGCCGTCGCCACAGGCTCGCACCAATGGGAGCGTCACCAACGATGCCACCGCATGCGTTTCGTCGTTCGGGCATGCTTGGCACGCATGACAGATCATTTCGGCCGCTTCGGCTCGCCGATGAGGATCGTTGGCGGCAAGCTTTTCTATCAGCGTGGCCATATCGAGATTATCTGCACGGCTCATGGGATATGTGCTCCTGCCTCGATGCCCTCGGGACGCCAGTCGAGGAGTTCCATTTCCGCCGTACGTCGCCCACGAAATTCATTGATCTTCGGCTTGAAGGCAACGTCAAATGGCTGCCCTGGCTGTGGCAGATGCGGGAGCCATTCGGCAGCACCAAACGCGATGGCTCGCACCCGTGCGCCGTGCTGCGTGAGATTCATCGAGAGGTGCCGTGCCCCCACGCCTATTGTGCGAGGTGGCTCGGTGAGACGCACGCTCGACGCGCAGAGTACGGGCCTCCGGTTCGCTTGGCCAAAAGGAGCCAGCTTTTCAAGCTGTTCGACCGTATCGAGCGTGAGGCCAGCCAGTGTTGTCTCGCCGTCGATCATCACCTTCGCATGTCGCAGTGAGGCGGGCATTCTGCTTGCGACGGCTGCCACAAACGCA
>QWQH01000041.1 GCA_003670915.1 Planctomycetota bacterium
ATGTCATGAGCTCAGCCGATCTCCACGCCGACCTGCTCCGCACAGGCCAGTAGGTATTTTCTGGCGGCGTTGGCGGCAGCGTCGGGTTGCTGGCGGTAGGGATAGAGTTCCACCGTGATCCAGATATCCGGAGTATGCGTCGCGATGGCCTTGAATACACTCCCAAAATCGATCGCCCCCTCGCCCGGCACCAGATGGTGGTGCACACGCGTGGCGGCGATGTCTTCGAAGTGATAGTGCCGTGTATGCGTTCGCATCCGTGGCACCCACTCGGCTGGATCTTCACCAACGCAATAGGCGTGACCGATATCGAAGTTTAGACCAAGTGCTGGATGACTCACCCGATCTGCAAATTCTAGGTACTGTCCGAACGTTTCGATCAGCAAGCCAGGCTCTGGTTCGATGAGCAACATCACGCCAGCATCCGCAGCCACGTCGAGGCAGGGCAGGATTTCATCATAAAAAATCGCGGAGGCATTTTCACGGCTCTGCCCATCGGCCAACTCGCCACCGGGCTCGGTTGAGATGGATTGTGCGCCGAGTTCGGCGGCTAATCGGAGCGAACGTTTCGTGTGTTCGCGTCGCAGAGCGCGGTAGTGGCGATCGGGATCAGTCCAACCGGGATGCCAGTAGGGTTGCCGCGGATCGGCAATGGCGTTCATCATGAATGCATTGATATTGGAGATCGTAAGACCGTGCTGCCCGAGGCTCTGACGGATTGATTCCTTGCTGACCTCAAGCAGTCCTGCGGGCCATGCGTGCGGCACGTCCGCCAAGAGTTCAATCCCTCGGTAGCCACAGGCTGCAATCCGTGCGATGGCCTGCTCCACTGGTACGTCGAGATAGGCGTTGGAGCTAAACGCAAGTTGCAAAGGCATGGGCGGGGCGTGTTGCAGGGGCAGCGGCTCCGAGACACGGTAGAGTTTAGTCGCCGAAAACCGCGTGAATAGGGGCAGGAATCCAAGCCCCTATCGGCCCGTTCACGGAATCATCCCATGGCGTGCGTATCGACCGGTTAGCTCGACGCGCTGCGATACCGGGAAATCGCCGCCAGAAAAACAACGCGAGACAAGGCAAGCGATGCCGCAGCGGCAATCATGGGGGCCAACACCATGCCCACGGCCTGCCCTTCCAAGGGCATTGCGATCACGCGGGCCGGTACGTTCACGACCAGCAATATTGGGATCACAAACGTGCATAGTGTCCGCAGTGGCGAACCCCACGGACCAGCGTAAATCTCGGCTGGGTATCGGGAAAAGTTGGTGAGATAGAACCAAAAGTCGTACAGGCTCTGATTGCGGCCCATGAGAATCGTTGCCGCAGCCAGCATAATCACGAGGCTGTAGAGGATTGCAACGCCGCACACGATCAGCAGCGGGTAGAGCAGCCACGCCAGCGGAGTCGGAGTGGCATCCATTCGAACAATTGCCCATGCGAGCAATCCAATGCCGATGAACCCGTTGGCAAACGCTGAAAAATCGACCCGATGCATCGACAGCAAAAACTGCGCATCAAGGGGCTGCACAAGCACACCGTCAAGACCACCAGATCGGACCATTTCGGTGAGTTCTTCGGCGCTGGGCATAAAGAGCGCCTGCACGATTGAATTGATGATCAATCCCGTTGCCACGAATGCAAAAAAGGGCTCTCGCGTCCAGCCGGTATGCAGACCAATCTCAGGCGTAAACGTGAAAATCAGGAGATAGAACGCGAGGTTCATCGACATCCACCCGATGCTCGTCACGCACTCCAGCAAAAAATTCACGCGGAACGTCATGTCGCGCACCAAGCACGCGCGGGCAAATGTCGCAAAAATGCTGGCATAGCGTTTCATGAGCGAGAATCATCCGAACGAGAAGAAGGCCGAGTGAGCCACGCTGCTATCCACCAAAGGCACTGTAGCGGCGTGTGCCACGATTCCATGCAATTCGGCAAAGGATTGCCATAGCGATCGTCCACGCTGCTTCGATGGCGAGTTTGCGAACAAGATCGTTGCCTCGAATCTTGCCCAGCCAGATGGCTGCGGGGAAGTAGGCCGTGTATTCAAATGGCAGCCAACCAACCAGATTACCCACGCTTATGCCGGGGATTCCACTGGCAATACCGTTGAGCATGTCCAGAGGAAACATGTGCCCTGAGAGCAGATACTGCACGAGCATGTAGGCAAAGACGATGCTGGATACCTCAAGAAACCAGAAACCGAGCATGCCCAGTGTGGCTTCCATGAAGAATCCCAGCAGAAACGACAGAGCCAACGACACGGTAAACGCAAGCACTGTGGCAGCGGCTGGAAGCGGCGGGAAATAACTACGGAAGACAAAAAAAACGACCGCAAATGGCAGGATCGCCACAGCATAATAGACGAGTTTGTGGGCAATCCGAGCAGCCAACAGATAGCTCAGATAGTCAACCGGTTGCACGAGATACTTTTTGACCGAGCCGTCGCGCACGCTCCGGGAAATACCGCCGGCCAGACCGGGCATGCTGGAAAAGGCACGCGTAACCATCGTCAGTAGGTAGTAGGCCACCATGTCGTTGCGGGAGTAGCCGGCAATGTCGGTCTGGTTGGTGGCGTTAAAGACAGCGGTCCAAAGAAAAAGCTGCGTCACGATCGGCAGAAATCGCATGAGCGTGCCGAGAGCAAAGTCACCCCGGTAGACAAGTCGCTCCTCTAGGCAGATCGCCAGCATCGTCCACCAGGTGCGAAGGCCGTGGCCCACGGCGAACCTGTCGCGGCACGAGCGATGGGGGGGCCGCGTATCAACGGCCGCTTCCATCGGCACTTTTGACGGCAGAGCTACTGATCCGGGGCGTGCGCCTGTGGCTGGGTTTGTCATGGAAGAGCCTCCGCGAAGCGGGCGGTGGCCGGCGATTCCCCCGAACGGAAAAGCTCGGCCACGATTTCCTCCAGCGGTACGTCCTCAACCGACACATCTCGCACGCTCTGGCTGCGCAGAATATCGGGCAGCACATCGGCGATTCTGGCGCGATCGATCCGGAGAATGACCTGCGGACCACGGATCTCGTAGGGAAATCCGAATCCCGCCATTCGCTCATGCGACGGCGTATCGTCCAGATCGAGCGTGACGATCTTGTGGGTCGTAAAGCGATCGACGATATCGCCGAGCGAACCGTCGTAGAGAATGTCGCCGTGAGTGATCACCACCACGCGTTCACACAGGGCTGCTACGTCCTTCATGTAGTGTGTTGTGAGCACAACAGTCATCTGCCGCTCGGTCTGCACGTGGGAGAGAAATGTGTGCAGCGTGTGTTGGGCAACAACATCCAGGCCGATCGTTGGCTCATCCAGAAAGAGCACCTCAGGTTCATGCAGGAGCGCTGCAACGAGTTCCAGCTTCATGCGTTCGCCCAGAGAAAGCTCGCGGACCGGTTGCAGCAGCAGCGGCCGCACGCCGAGCAGGTCTACGAGTTCGTCGCGAGTGCGTTCGAAGCGAGGTGTATCGATTCGGTAGATCTCCTTGTGCAACCGAAAGCTCTCTGCTGCGGGCAAATCCCACCACAGCTGGTTGCGTTGTCCCATCACGAGGGCAAAACGTCTGCGAAAGTCGTCGGCCCGCTCCCATGGCACGTGACCCAGCACCCTAGCGGTGCCTCGCGTGGGTGTGATGATTCCAGAAAGCAGTTTCAGGAACGTTGTTTTGCCAGCTCCATTGGGACCCAAGAGCGCCACAAACTCGCCCCTACCAACCGTAAGGCTGACGCCTTTTAGGGCCTCGACCAGCCGGCTCGTGCGGTGGAAAAGTCCAGTCACGCTGGCCAGGAGTCCTTCGGGCTTGTCGTAGACGCGGTAATCCTTGGCCAGCCCAGTGACGGCAATCAGTGAAGGCTCGCCGAGAGCATCGCCGCAGGTGCGTTTGTCATTGGAGTTGTGCATGGCTTGAGTATAGAGGAAAACGGCAGGGTTTCTGGCGACGGCCTCGGGTGTGAAGTGTGAACCAACAAGAGGGCGGAAGGAGTTGGCTATGTTTCGAATTGGCCTTGGACACGATACGCACCGGCTCGGCCCGGGCAATGGGCTCGTCCTCGGCGGCATTGTGATTCCGCATGAACGACAATCGCTGGGGCACAGTGATGCCGACGTGCTCTTACATGCCATTACAGATGCCCTTTTGGGCGCAGCCGCCTTAGGCGATATCGGCGAGATGTTTCCCGACACCGACTCTGCCAATAGGGGTCGAGATTCTGGCGACATGCTGCAAAGAGCGATGCAACGGTTGACAGTTGCAGGATGGCGGCTTGTGAACCTCGATTGCGTGATTTTCGCGCAACGCCCAACAATCCTTCCACACAGACCTCGCATCCGCGAGCGAATCGCCGGCTTGCTTGGGGTCGATGTGGATGCGGTGTGGCTCAAGGCCAAAACCGGCGAGGGCATTGGGCCGATTGGCCAAGAGGAGGCCATCGCGGCAGAATGTGTCGCCCTCATCGAGCAGCGGTCTCAAACAACCACCATCTAAAAGAACCAAACACCGAAAGGAAAATACCCATGGCGATGACCGATGAAAAGACTGCCGTGCAGGGATCGGCGAGTGACGCCGCAGGAGGACTCCCTGCGATCGAGGTCTACAACACGCTCAGCAAGAAGAAGGAACCGTTCATTACCGTACGCCCCGGCCACGTCGGAATGTATCTGTGCGGTCCGACCGTCTACAAGCCGAGCCACATTGGGCACATGGTCGGCCCAGTGATCTTTGACACCATCAAACGCTATCTCGAATATTCCGGCTGGCAGGTGAAGTGGGTCGTCAACATCACCGATGTCGATGACAAGATTATCGCCGAGAGTGCATCGCGAGGTACGACGATGATACAACTGGCTGAGGAAATGACCGCCGACTATCTGGCAAATCTAGCCGCACTCGGAGTTGAGTCGATCGATGTGATGCCCAAGGCGACGGAACACATCGACACGATCATCACATTTATTGAGGAACTCATCGCTAAGGGTTTTGCCTATGCCTCCGAAGGGGATGTCTATTTCGATGTCGCCAAGGATGCCGACTACGGCAAGCTCACCAACCGCTCCGTCGAGAGCACGCAGGGCGAGGGCGGTTCGACTGCCGACCGTAAGCGATCGGCTGCTGATTTTGCCCTGTGGAAGCGTGCTAAAACAGATGAGCCATCCTGGGAAAGCCCATGGGGCGCGGGCCGACCTGGCTGGCACATCGAGTGTTCCGCGATGTGCCGGGCGATTCTGGGCCCACACTTTGACATCCACGGCGGGGGCCTCGACCTCGTGTTTCCCCATCATGAAAACGAAATTGCGCAAAGTGAGTCACTTCACGATTGCCCGATGGCCACCTACTGGATGCACAATGGCCTGATGCAGGCCGCTGGGGCCCCTGGGAAGGTGGGTGGGCGTTCTCGCGACGCCGGTGGATCGGCTGTGGAAGATGCTGGGGCTCAGGCGGCGACTAAAATCAGCAAATCGACTGGCGCCGAGCCATTTCGCAATCTGCTCCAACGGCATCGCGCCGAAGTTGTACGAGTGCTTTTGCTTTCAACGCATTACCGCAGCCCGATCCACTTTGGAGAGGAACCGCTCGGGGAAAGCAGTCGGGCGATGGAGGCCTTCGAGCGGCTCTTTGTGAGGTACCAGAGAATCGGCAGTTCGTTCTACGCCCTGCCATTCCGCAATCGCCGAGCCGGCGACACCGCCGTCGCTCTAGCGGGCGAGGAAGCGACATCGCTGCGAGCCAAGTTTCTAGCGGCGATGGACGACGACTTCAACACCGCTATCGGCATCGCCACGCTCTTTGATTGTGTTCGTGCCGTGAACAAGTTTATTGATCAGAACAGCATCGAAAAGAACGCCGCCCCCGAAGCTCTCGCACAACTCCATGCCATGATGCTTGTGATTCGCGAACTGACCGGTACGCTCGGCCTTTTTCTCAAGGAACCACCGACCGGTGCCAGCGGCGAGAATGAAGCGACTGTGGCAAAACTCATGGAGTTGGTGATCGAAATCCGGGCCCGGGCAAGGGCCGCCAAAGATTTTCCAACGGCAGACTTGGTGCGCACAAAGCTCACAGAGGCTGGCATCTCATTGGAAGACCGTGCCGAAGGCACGCAGTGGTCCAAGAAATGAGCGTGCCCGACCAAGCGGCCCGTTACGGAGCCTCGTTGGCCAAGGCCGGAGCCATTTGAATTGCCATCGGTTCAATGGCTGAACCATGCGAGATGCTCTCTGCTGCGGCCATGTCGCGGATGTCCTGAGTAATTTTCATCGAACAATACTTCGGACCGCACATGCTGCAGAAGTGTGCGCTTTTGAAAGTGTCCTGCGGAAGCGTTTGATCGTGGTAGCGGCGGGCCGTTTCTGGATCCAACGACAGGCGAAACTGCTCGTTCCAGTCGAATCCAAATCGAGCTCGAGAAAGAGCGTCGTCGCGAACCCTTGCATTCTTGCGGTGCCTAGCCAGATCTGCGGCGTGGGCGGCGATCTTGTAGGCGATCACGCCTTGCTTCACATCCTCTGCATCGGGCAGGCCGAGATGCTCCTTGGGCGTTACGTAACAGAGCATTGCGGCACCGCTCCATCCAGCCAGCGCTGCACCAATGGCACTAGTGATGTGATCGTAGCCTGGTGCGATATCGGTGACCAATGGCCCGAGCACGTAGAACGGCGCCTCGTCGCATTCTTCCATCTGCCGTTTCACGTTCATATCGATTTGGTCCATCGGCACATGGCCCGGGCCTTCCACCATGACCTGACAGCCCTTCTTCCAAGCGCGGCGAGTCAGTTCGCCGAGAACGTGCAGTTCTGCAAACTGCGCTTCATCACTGGCATCGGCAATTGATCCTGGGCGAA
>QWQH01000122.1 GCA_003670915.1 Planctomycetota bacterium
CTCCACCGAGCAGGGGCCTGCAATCACACCGATACTCTTGCCTCCGATCACCAACGGCCCCGCTTTCACAATCGTGGACTCGCTTTGCACCTCGCGACTCGCCACTTTGTAAGGCGCCAAGATCGGCAGGACAGAGGCCACGCCGGGCAGCGTCTCGAAGCCAGAGCCTGTCGCATCGCGGTCGTCCCCAACAACAGCAATCACCGTCCGCTCTGTGCCCACGATTACGTGTGGCCGAAGCTTTAAAGCTTCGACATGAGCGACCACACGCTCCAGATCTTTCTGCGGTGCGCCCGCATGCATGACGATAATCATTGAACGGCCTCCTTGTCGGATGGTTTTTTCTTCCCGTCTTTCGCTTGAACGGCGGGTGTTGCAAAACCGGGTGGGAGTGTGTCGCCACGTTTGGCTACTGCCGCCCGGGTGGTGATCTCGATCGACTCCACTCCATTTTTTGAACGCACGACAAACACGAGTTTGCCGTCAGTGTTACTTTTGGCCAGAATGGCCCTCAGGATTGCATCGGCCGTCTGATCTCGCTCCTCGAGGCCAAACGACTGGTTTTTGGTAATCCCGTCGAGTTGTAGGTCGGTGCCGATAATCTCCATTGGCACGCCGATTTCTTCGGCGATCATTTGGATTGATTTTTCAAGCGTGTCGCGGGCAAACGTGAGCGTGATTTTTTTCTGCAGCTTGCCGAGTGCTCCCTGCGGGGACGCTGGGGAACGGACGACTCCTCCAGCAGACGTTTGGCCAGGCGATTGTTCTAATGCAAGCTCAATGGCTAGGGTCAA
The DNA here is from genome assembly GCA_003670915.1 of Planctomycetota bacterium. Lineage (GTDB taxonomy): Bacteria > Planctomycetota > Planctomycetia > Pirellulales > UBA1268 > BAIKAL-G1-2R. The sequence goes on from QWQH01000122.1 coordinate 795, forward strand.
ATTGTGGGCGGCGTGCTCCGGCAGATACGCGTTGGCCACGACCCCCTTGCCTTCTGCACCCACGCGAATGTTGGCCGCCAGAAATCGAAGCATCGACGGTAGCCGCCTCACGAGCGTGCGGCCGTAGGGATGCGGTTCGATGGCATTGCAGTATTCCTCCACCCATCCGGCCAGGGCAGCGATCTTGCCGGCCAGTATCTCTGCCAGCTTTTTGGGCGGCGTGTCTGCGGTTGCCAACGCATCAAATTCTAGAAAAAAACTCTCCCCAACGTGCACGGAGATCGCCCCTGCCTGCAGGGATGTCCCACAGAATGTTCCAAGTGGTTCAATGAGCTTTTCGAGGGAGCCAGCCAGAATCGGTCGGCCGTCGTACTGCAGGTAGTGTGGCGATCCAAGCAGCGTGAGATGGCGTGTGCTGTCGAGCATGCCAACGAGTTCCTCCATGTCCCGCGGCAGGCTCGCCTCGAGCTTGTCTCGCCAGCCTTCGGGAATGCTTGCCTGAGACCCTGTGGCATTCGTTGTGCTGGCTGAGGCCTCCAGCATCGACTTGATCAACTTCTGGGGCGCTACGACGAGCACTCGGCCTTCTGATTTTGTAGGCAACCAGTACGTGAGCGACGTAGCGTTGTGGAGCGTTTCGCCCCCGAACTCCTCAGCCTGGGTTGCGCCCCACGCGGTTTGTTGCGCCGCAGGATCATCCAAAATCGGAAAGGGTTCGAGGCCGCGCACCGTATAGCCGCCGATCACTTCGTCAGGTCCACCGGCCTGCCAGCCGGCCTGAATTTCCTCGATGCCATTGAGCTGGCATCCACAGATCCGAGTGAGCAATTCAATCGCATGAGCCACGCGGGGGCCGAGGGAACGCACAAACAAGAGGCCTTCGTCGCGAGCCACAAGATCGGCAGGCCTCGCCAACAAAATCAACTGTGAGCCTGGGGGCAGATACGCCAGGGTGGGAGGTTGGCCCTGTGTGGGCGATCCCCACGGAAGATCGCTGGAATCCACCAGCGTGGTTGGATGGGCAGCGATTGGTGCCGTCGACGGCGAACCCTTTGGAGAATCGGGCTTTCTGGTTGGCGTCACAGAGGGCGCTAATGGAACGTCTGGGTCTTGAATGTGCGTGGGAAGCGGTTCGCGTTGCGCAGTTGCTGCATGCGTGGATGACGGAATTTCTGGTTGTGGGTCTGGCCGCAGCGACCAAAGACCGACTCCAAGAGCCAGTGCGGCCACAATCCCGCCGACGCTGCAGAGACGGATCAGACGCAGGCGGGCCACGCGGCGGCGGACCCCAAGAGACTCCGCCTGCGTGGCGCTTGGGCCGTTGGTACGAGCAACCACCAACACAGGAGGTGGAGAACCTTTTCGCTCGGCCGATCGCGGGCCTGCCGGTGTGGCTGCGGTTGGTTGACCCTTGGGTGCGAAGAGAAACGGGCGTTGTGGAGGCAAGGTCGGTGAGACCGCCGGCAGGCCGAGACAGGCGGCGATGGCATCGGCTGCCTCCACGGCTGTGGGATAACGTAACGCCGGATCGATTGCGACCATGTAGGAAACGAGCGTCGCGATCTCAACGGGAACCTGCGGCGGTCCCAGTGGCGGTACGCCTACAAATGCCGCCTGCGTGAGCGTGCGTTTTGGATCCCCCTGCCAGCACGGCAGGGATCCAGTGAGCAACGCATGGAATACGCAGCCCAGCGCATAGACATCGCTTTGGGTTGTGCAAATGCGGCCCGGGAGCACGAGCTCTGGTGCGACAAAACAGGCTCGCGCACCGAGTTGCGCAATCGCCGCTGGCGAATCGACCGGCGGTCGCTGGAGAACGGCATGCGGATCGGCCACGAGTGGAAATTGCAACAGCCGCATGCGTCCGCTACCAGCTTCCCCATTGGGCTGCGGAGGTTCACAACGGAGCACATCAAGCGACACAGCTCCATGCACAATGCCAAGCCTGTGGAGTTCCGCCACTGCCCGTACGATCGCGACGATGAGAGGTCCTGCTGCGGTGATCGCCAGCGGCCCACTGCGTCCTATCGATTCAATGAGCGGTGTGCCGACCACATCTTCGCAGACAAGAAAGCGATGCGATTCGCTTTGCTCAAGCGCCCAGGTGCGACTGACCATCGGATCGGCCACTTCATGCGCACTTTTTGTGCGATGCGCGATGGTGGTCCAGATATCGAGCCGCTTACAGAGAGCTGCGTTGAGCAGGCTTAGACAGACGGTACGGCCAGAAGGCTCGTGCTTGGCTCGGAAGAGCAGTGCCGACTGGTTGCCGCTGACGTACCCCGTTTCAAGACGTTCGAAGAGACGGTAATCACCGATGAAGAACGGTCCGCGTTCGCCGCGGGCCAGATGCTTGGCCTGCCAACCGCTGAGCACCCGGCGTTTGACGAGCCACTTTGCAATCAACGGCGTGCGATCGGCCGGCCCTGCCGTCGCTGCCATCGGCGGGAATGGCAGCCCCTCAAACTCGCGTTGCAAGCTTTCCAAGAGGCCGGGATCCACAAGTTTGCTCGCAGCAACAAGCTTCCAGAAGTCTTCGGGGGCGGGAACTGGCATCGCTGCGTTGCATCCTGGTGCTAATCCTGGTGCTGATCGAAGACGTCAATCCTACAGGGTTTTCTCGGGGATGAAAAAGCCTCGGGCTTCTCGAAGTGGGGACGCACATCGCACGGAGGAGATCGCACCTTGGAGAAGCGAATATTCGTATCATAACGCGTCTTCCCGAAGCATCCACCGTACCGGGCGAAAGCAGGAAGCTCCTTTCCGTTGTCGCGCAGGTTTTCGAACTGAAAACAAGCCGTGGATGAATTGTCCGACGGGCTGCTAAGATCTCGGGGCGTTGTTGGGTCTTGCATCCCTGCTTGAATAGTCTGCCCCGAGGAGTGACACCGTCTGATGCGTTCTAGCGAAGCGACGAGGATTTACTTCGACCGGGCAGCCGATCAACTCGATCTTTCCGAAAACATGCGACGCCTTCTCCTCACGGCGAGGCGAGAAGTGCAAGTGCAGATTCCCGTGGAGATGGATTCAGGCGATGTGGCGACGTTCATCGGCTACCGCGTGCAGCACAATAACGCACGCGGTCCAATGAAAGGTGGATTGCGATACCACCCGCAGGTTGACCTCGACGAGGTGCGGGCGCTGGCCTCGCTCATGACCTGGAAAACGGCCGTCGTGAATATTCCCTACGGCGGCGCGAAGGGGGGCATCTCGCTAAACCCATCCACGCTCTCCATGCGAGAACTGGAGCGAGTGACGCGACGCTTCGTGGATGCCATCCACGATCTCTTCGGCCCCGACGTCGACATCCCCGCTCCCGACATGGGCACCACGCCGGAGGTGATGGCGTGGATCATGAACCAGTACGGCAAATACCACGGGTTTTCGCCGGCGTGCGTGACGGGGAAGCCGGTTGAATACCACGGCATCCCAGGCCGCGACGAAGCCACTGGCCGCGGAGTCGGCGGACTCACGCTCAAGCTTCTGAGCCGTTTGGGACGACCGCTCCCAGGAACCACCGTTGCCATTCAGGGCTTTGGCAACGTCGGCTCCCACACGGCTAAATATTTGCACGATGCCGAATGCCGCATTGTGGCCGTGAGCGATGCCTTTGGGGGCTTCCATCGGGCCGAGGGATTGGATGTGCTCGAACTGCATCGGTATGTCAATGCCCACGCCGGTAAGCTGGAAGGCTTTTCAGGCGGCGATCGGCTCACGAATGCGGAGTTGCTCGCAATGGAATGCGATGTGCTTATACCCGCAGCGCTCGGCGGCGTGCTCACTCGGGCCAACGCCTCATTGGTGCGAGCCCCGATCATTGTGGAGGCAGCCAATGCCCCGATCGAACCTGAGGCCGATGCCATCTTCGACGAGCGAGGCATCACGGTTCTGCCCGACATCCTGGCCAATGCTGGCGGCGTGACGGCCAGTTGGTTTGAGTGGGTGCAAAACAGGCAGTATTACCAATGGGGCTTAAACCGCGTGCGACAAGAACTGGATCGGATTCTGGGCGAGGCATTTGAGCAGGTCTGGCAGCTTTCGACGTCTCGCAAAGTGCCGCTTCGCACCGCCGCCTACATGCTCGGCGTTGGCCGAGTCGGCCGCGCAGCGGTCTTGGGCGGCGTCGAATGAGCCGATATTTTAGGGAACGGCTGGGCCGGACCGATACCACTGGCCCCTGAGCCAGTCGGCGAGCAGATCGATCTGCTCTCGTGAGAGCATCGGGGCAGAGCCCTCTTGGGTCTTTCCAAAGCTGGGCATGCGATCGTTGGATGCGCCATAAAATCGCTCGTGAGTGGGATCGGTGATGATACCCACGAGCCACTCCCGCGATCCCCAACCGTTGAGTTCGGGGGCAGTGCCCAAGTCGGTGCCATTCTCTCGAAACGCGTGGCAGGCACCGCATCGCTGCGTGTCGGCAATCAGCGACCGCCCTTTCTCAATCAGTTGAACCGTGGCCTGTGCGTCGCTCCTGTGGAGTCCATCCGCTCGGCCTGCCTCTTGGCTCATGGCAACCTCCACAGCCTTGATCTCCTCCAGAGTCCACACATCGCGGTCGGTCAGATCGTCGGTTACAAAGTTCACCATGTCGCCATCTTTGTGCGCTGTGTTGCCAAAGTAGGCTGGGCCAGCCACCTGCTGGGGATCCAGCAATCCGGCAATCCACGCGTTGCCACCAAACCCAAAAAGGTTGGCCGCCGAGGCCTTGGCATACTGGGCGTCAGCCACGCTCGCTGTGGGGTCGACGTGGGCATGGCAACTCCCGCAATGCTGTGCAAAAAGTCGTGGACCCTGGCTGAGGGCATCCCGACGAACTAATTCAAGCGCGCCGGCCGGCGGAATGCGTTCTGGGCGGCCTGCCAATTCGATGGCCCGTTCGGCGTCGTGTTTCGCCTGAGATGAGGCTTCTAAAAATGCCAACGAGTGGCGAAAGGCATCCCACTTCTTGCGCCGCTTTTCAAAAGCGGCGATGAGCGACGCATCATTTCCAAATGACGCCGCGATTTTTGACGTGTCACCGCCTGTCTTTTCGAGCAAGGCGGGCACATCAGCCAGCGAGACAGGATCGATCCACCGGGCGCAATAATCCTCGTGGAGGGCCATTGCGGTGAGGAGTCCGACTCCGGCCAGAAGGCTGCACGTGAAAACGATATTCAAGCGGTGACCGAGGTTCCAGCGACCGATGATCGGCATCAGAAACATCACGCCCATCACGAGACTTGGCACAACGATAGCACCAAAAAATTCACCGGTGGCCCCCATCCCCTCAAACACTTTAAGAAACTGAAATAAAAACAGAAAGTACCACTCGGGCCGGGCCGCAGCGTAGGGTTGCGACGGATCGGCCGGCGCCCCCAATTCCGCACCGAGGGATCCTGTGATGATCGGCTGACCGTCCAGCATCGCCTGCAGTGCCGGCCAAAGAATCACCCCCAGCACCACCGCCATCACCACGAGGCAGACAACGGCGTCCTTGAGCACTTGATCGGGCCAGAACATCGCATCGGGCTTTGCCAGCGGTTTTCGAGCGCAGAGGCCATGCTTGCGAAACAAAGAGAGGTGGACAACCAGCATCGTCACAAGCGCAGCCGGGAGAAATCCTGCGTGAATCGCAAAAAATCGGGTGAGCGTGTGGTGGCCGTAGTCGGGGCCACCCACAACGAGTTGCTGGATGGATGGGCCGAAGATGGGAACAAGGCTTGCCAGATTGGTCGCTACACGAGTCGACCAATAGCCCTTTTGATCCCACGGCAGCAAGTAGCCAGTGAGGGCCATTCCCAGCACCAGCATCATCAGCACTAAACCCAGCCAGAAATTGACCTCCCTCGGCGCGCGGTATGCCCCGTCGATCACCACCTGCATGAGATGCAG
>QWQH01000023.1 GCA_003670915.1 Planctomycetota bacterium
GTGCTGGAGCCGGTGAGCGTGAGCGTTTTGATGCCTGCCACAGTGGCCGTCATCGCACTGGAGAACACGAGCGGGCCGGAGCCGCTGGCGTCGAGCGTCGACCCGCCGGTGGTGCCGGCCATGTTGATCACGCGATTGGTCGTGTCGCCAGAGCCCACGTAGCGGAGCGTGCCGGCCGTCGTGGTTGAGCCAATGTCGATCGTGCCATTGGCCGTGGTCGTCGGGGCACCCAACGGGCTCGATGCAGCACCCACGTTTGCAATCGAGGCAGTTTGGAGCGTGCCGTACTGGATTGAAGTCTTGCCCACAAACGTGTTCAAGCCAGCGAGGACGAGCGTGCCCGCACCAGCCTTCGTAAGGGCTCCGGCCCCTGTGCCCGAGATCACCGCATCAATCGAGAGGTCGTATGCTGTAGCCGTGGAATCGCCAACCGTGAACGTGCGGGTGGCGTTGACTAAGTCGAGCCTGCCGCTGATCGTCGCCCCGTTGGGATTATTTGTGGCAACGTACTCAGCATTGCCATTGAGCGACAGCGTGCCGCTGCCAGTGAGCACCGATGCCGAGGACCCCACAGCACCGCCGCCGAGGGTCAGGGCAGTCGCGGCAGTCACCGTCTGATTCAAATTGTTGAGGTCAAGCGTGCCACCAAAAACCGTAACGGCAGTGCCCGCCATCGCGCCGACAGTGCCCAACCGCAATGTGCCGCCGTTGACGCCGTTGGAGTTGCCGATCTGGGTCGTGCCAGTGTATGTGCTGCTGGCCGAGAGCGTCAGCGTGTTGGGGCCGACCTTCCACAAGCCCCGGGCACCAGCCGAGGAGTTGGCAATCACACCGGAGTACGTGCGGTCGCCGGTGGTGGTATCGAAACCGATCGAGGCGTTGACCGCGTAGGAACCCACAAGGGCTGCGAGCGTGACGAAGTCGGCATCGTTGACGCTGTTGCCCACGACCAACCCTGCATTTGCCGCCACTGCCACGCGACTGTTCACGTTCCAACCGGGGAGCGAAGTGGTCGATGCCACCGAGAGTACACCCGCGTTCACCTGCGTCGTGCCTGAGTAGGTGTTGACACCGGAAAGCCCAATCAAGCCAACCCCAGCCTTCGTCAGACCAAGCGTGGCGTTCGTGCCACTGAGGCTCGCCGAGATCAGGCTGGAGCCGGTTCCAGTGAGCGAGATCGTCGCCGTCGAACCGCTCAGCGTACCGTTCCCGATCGTGCCAAATCCCATCGTGATCGCACCGGTTTTCGTCACACGCAGCCCGCCTAAGTCGAGGATCCCCGCGTTGATAACGATCTGATTGGAAGCGGTGCCGCCGAGCGACAGGGCATTGCCGAGCAGGATGCTGCCCCCGTTGATGCTCGTCGTGCCGACGTACGTGTTGGCCGCGGAGAGCGTAAGAGTGCCGGAGCCGAGCTTTACAATATTAAAAGCCGCCCAAGGCTCAGGCGTCTGGAGAGAATTATACGGGTTGGAGATCGTACTCGACACCGTCACATTGCCTCCCACGGCGTTGGTTGTGTCGATGCCGACACTCGCGCCACTCACCGAGGGCTGCGTGCCCGCCCACGAGGAACCGAAATCAAGCTGCCGGACCTGATCCCACTGAGCGACTGTAAATTCTCCGATGCCGCCTACGTTCAATGCCAGCGTTCCGGCAGCGGCGACGGCGAGGTTGACCCCGTTCCACTTGCCCATGTCGCCGCCGTACAATGCGTTCGGGTTTGTGAACTGGAGCATGCCATTGCTCACCGTCGTTTGACCCCAATAGTCGTTAGACCCCGAGAGCACCAGCGTGCCGCTGCCAATCTTCGTGAGGCCAAGCTGGTTGGCCGCCCCAAGGCCAGAGGCAAAAACGACGTTCTGGCCATTGGTATCAATCTGGATCGGGGCATTGACCGTGCTGATCCGCGACGAATAGTCGACCGTGTTGTTGGCCGAGTACTGCAGCCAGCCGCCGCCAAACTGGATCGGGCCGCCCCCACCGAGGGCCGCCGCATGGTTCACCTGCAACGTGCCACTGTTGAGAACCGTGGCGCCACTGAAGGAGTTCGGACCGGCAAGGACAACACGGCCCGCACCCGTGCCGTTGAGAATGAGCGATGACGCAGAGGTGTTATTTGCGATTGCGGCGTTGACCGTGAGCGTATTGGCACTGAAGTTGGCGAAAATCATCTGGCCGCCGGCCGTGGCCGCCGTAACGGTCCCCGCACCCACGCTCTGCCCAATATCCAGTGCCGAGTTGCCCGCACTGATCATGATCCCGCCGACGGCCAGCGTCTGCCCACTGAGGCTGACGGTGCCCGCCGTGGTCGTGTTCTGCAGCAGCGTGTTGATTGCAGTCGATTGGCTGCCAAGCGAAATCGCCGCCCCAGAACCGGCGGCGCTCAGCCGCACGTTGGCGGCGGAATTACTCGCGATCGTCGATCCTTGCGTGTTGATGTCGGTGTAGCCTGTATAGGCGACAACCGTACCAGAGTTCACTGTGGCCCAGTTGCCGCCGGCAACCGTGGCCCAAGGGCCGAGAATGTCATTAGAAAGAACCGTGCTGGGGGAGACCTTGACGATCGCGTTGGTGGCGAACGTACCAGCCGAGGCGATGAAGTTGACCGCACCTGTGGTGCGAGTAATCCCGAGGCTGCCAGACGTGCCCGACAGATCGAGCGTCGTCGATGTGCCCGGGTTGTTAACGTCTACTGTCAGGAGGCCCGCCGAAAGCGTGAGTCCCGCCATTGTCTGGCTGCGAACCGGAAACGTCGCAGAGCCCTTGTATTGGAATGTTCCTGTGCCTTCGCCAACGAGGTTCGACGAGGGCTTGAACACAGCCTGCGAATCCAAATAGAAGTTGGTGGCATCGGCAATAAGCGAGCCGCCCTGCACGACTGTGGAACCATCGTAGAGGTTGCACTGATTGAGCGTCAGCGCGCCTTGCCCCTGCTTGACGAGACCGGCCACGTTGCTTGCAGCCAGCGGAAAGTTAAACGTGGATGCGGAGCCATTGGTATCGAACCGAATTGGGGAGGTGCTGCCTGCGATACGCCTTGAGTAATCGTCCGTCACAGCAAAGCCGGTTTTTCCAAGCCGAAGCACACCGCCAAGAAACGTGACATCGCCGTACCCACTGAGCGCCTGCTCGGAGGCCGTGATCCTGCCCCCGATCAACTGTGTGAAACCGGAATAGCTGTTGTTTATAAAATTTGAACCTTCTATTCTCCAGCCGTACATGACAAGATCGCCCCCAAGCATACGAAGGCCACCAGCGTAATCATCGCCTGCGGCCGACCCTTGAATTGGATGCGTGAAGATGCCGCCATAGGCATCGGTGCGATTAAACACGATCGTCGCCCCAGGGCTCATCCATATCTGGCCTGTGCCAGTCGTCATCCTTCCTGCTGTCTGCGTTCCCAGAGCCAGTTGCCCCGCGGTGCCGCCGTCGCCAATCTGCAACGTGCCACCGTTGACTCTCACGCCTCCAGAGAACGTGTTGCTGGCTGTAAGCACGACCACGCCACTGCCCGAGAATGTCACACTTGATACGCTCGTGTTGTCGGCAATCGCTGAGTTCATCGTCAGCGTGGAGTTGCTAAAGTTACTGACCACCAACTCGCCCCCGGCTGAGGCCGGTGTAAGCGTGCCGCTGTTCGGAGCAGTGCCAACGGTGAGCGCAGCGGCGCCTTGGCCTATCATGATTCCCGTCGTTGCGAGCGTCTTGCCTGCGGTGTTGATTGTGGCCGGAGTGGCCGAACTCTGCAGTAGCGTGCTGACAGTTGTCGTCGTGGCAGCGAGGCCCATCGCACCGCCGCTACCCGCTGCATTGAGTCGAACATTCGTCGATGGCCCATCGGCAAGGGTCGCCCCACGAGCGTCGATATCGGTGTACGCCGTATACGCTTGGATCGTGCCGGACGTCTGCGTGGCCCAGTCGGTGCCACCGACAGTTGCCCATGGCCCCATAATCCCACTGACCAGTGGCTGCGTTGCGGCTGTTTTTACGATCGCAGTGGTGCCGAACGTGCCACTGACGGCACGGAAGTCAATCGTGCCCAAACCAGAATCAATAACGCTCAGGTCACCGAGGTGGCCAGCGGACCGGGCCACCGTGCCCGTGGCGAGTGTAGTGCTCGTGCCGACATTATCGACCTCGAGCGTAAGCAGGCCCCCAGAGGCGTTGATAGCAGAGAACGTCTGGCTTCGAACAATTCCTGCGGCACCCCTGAAACGGATTGTTCCGACGCCTTCGCCGGTTAGGTATGCAGTGGGGTTAATCACCTGAGAAACCGTCCCACTATCGAGGACGAGCGTGCCACCAGCCATCATTAAACCAGCCACACCCCCACTGGAACCCGAGAGCGTAAGTGTGCCGAATCCCAACTTATAGAACCGCGTGCCATTTATACTCATTGGAGAGGCCCAGTTCACGGACTGGCCGTTCGTGTCGACGTTTATAGTGCAATTAAGGTAGCCCGTGATTCGAGAACCGAGGTCGAGCCCCGCCGAGGCAGCCGTGTACCGTAACTTACTTTTTCCAAAAGCGGCGAGGGCAATCCCGGTGGACTCTATAGAAACAAACCCAGTGGTTCCGATTGCATTGGCACTGCCGAGCGTGATGCTCGACATAAAATTGCGACCGCTAGCGTAGCCGCCGATTGGCCCACCGCCACCCATATTCATCAAAACGCCTTGGGGAAACGTGTTCGAACCGGTGAGGAGCAAATCGCCTGCCGAGGTAACAATCAGAGACGCTGTCGGACTGCCAAACGAACCTGACCAAGTGATCCGCGCGCCAGCTCCAACGTTCACTGCATACGTTTGATTAGGACTATTCGTGAACCTCGTCGAATAATCGTTTTGGCTGACATTTAATTTCGCCAAGCCCGCCGCGCTCGTATTATAGCCAAGCGTTCCACCGGACTCACCTCTCCAGCCCGATGTGAACTCAATGGGCCCCCCGTTACCAAACGGCCCGGACGTACCAGTGTTGATTGAATTTGCGTACACAGCGTAGCCAAGCGTTGTCTTGCCTGTGTAGGTGTTCATGCCACCCATTGCGATTCCGTAGTTATTGTTTCCTGATGGAACCATCACAGAAAATGCGGTTGCCGACCCGTTGTCAGCGATCACGGAATTGATAGCAGTGTACCCATAGGCTTGTCCCGTTCCTATGTAGCGGAGTTCGCCGCCGGCCGGCCCTCGGATGACGCCGCCTGCAATGGTAGCGTTATAATTACCTGCATTGAGGATGCCGCCGCTGGTGACCGTGAGCGTGCCGGAGAGCGTAAGGGTGCTGGCCGCACCCAACCGCAGACTATTGGTCTCGACGATGCCCGGCAGGGTCGTATTGCTCGTAACGTTGGTGTTACTGCCGGATCCGAATACGTTCGTCGCATAAGTGGACAGCGGAGTGAGTAGGCCTGGGGAACCACTGCTGCCCGCAGACGTAACCCACTGCATCGCCCCATTACTGGGCATGACCGTCCAACCGTTGACGATGCCGTTGACGTTGGGCGACGTGGTAAGAAACTGCGCGGTTCCGGAGACCGAGTTCACCGGTGTGAGATACGCCACTCCCGAGCTATCGGCCGACCGCTGGATGTCACCTACGTTGAAATTCAATGTGTTGCCAAGTGCCGCTTTGGCGGTGACATAGGCGATCCCCGAGTCCACGACCAAGCCAGCCAAGGTCTGATTGTTTACGACGTTCGGGCTCCCAATCACGTTGAGATAGGTTTTAAAAGTCGGAACTGTAAGGTATCCATCATTATTGCCAAACCGAGAGACAGCGGGCGTGCCAGAGGACGGTTTGCCCATCGCAATCGACGCGGCTGCCGGAAGAATGGCCGACGTGGGCGCACCCACCATCGAAAAATCGATGTTGAGGTTGCCAGCCTGCACGCTAACTTGGCCCGTGAACGTGTTGGAGCCAGAGAGCGTGAGCGCACTCCATGTGCTCTGGTTATTCCACGGCCCTGTCTTCACGATCAGCCCCGTACCGGAGATCACTCCGCGCAGGATTTGGCCGATTGCGCTACTGTCTGCTCCATTGTAAACCAGCGTGCCATTGTTGACGATGTTCCCTGCATAATTCCCGCTGCCCAAAAAGGCGGAACTCGAAGTGTTACCGGGCCCACCAGAACCCAGCACCAGCGTGCCGCTGAGGATATTCGTGTCGCCGGTGTAGGATGAAGGGCTTACGAACTCCAGCATCCCCGTGCTGGCGAGCGTGAGCGAACCGCTCCCTGTCATGCCAGCCCATGCCTGGCTCACCGAACTGGCGAAGACGACGCTGCCATCGTTGGCGATGCTCGAGCTAAAATATGGCATGTTCGCCGCGAGCGACGTGCCGCTTGTGGATATTTGCCCCTCCATTCGGTAGGTAGCACCACTTTTGACACTGGTGGCGTTTCCGTAGTTAGTGCCACTCAGCGCGAGCGTGCCGGACAGGACGCTGGTGTTGCCTGTGTATCTGTTGTTGCCCGAGAGCAAGAGATTGCCCGCACCAGATTTAGTGAGCCCGCCCGTGCCCGCCAAGACCGAGCCGATCGAGAGGCTGTTGGCCGTGTTGTTCTGAATCACGTACAAAACGCCCGGCGAGTTGTTCGTCAGCAACGTGCCTCCGTTGATCTGGGAGAGATTGTTGCCGACATTGGCCGTCACAAGGATGCCGCCCGAACCGATCCCGCTGGTGCCGGAAAGAGTCAACGTGGCAGGGACAGCGGCGTTCATCCGCAGGCTGTTGGTCGTGCCACTGGCAATGGCCGAACTAGTCGTGACGGTCGTGTTGCTTCCGCTAGCCCACGTGTCAGCCGTATACGCAGCAAGCGGCCGAATGCCAGTCGTAGTGCCACTCACGGCCCAATCGACGCCGCCCACAGTGACACTCCCATGGATTATACCATTTACGTTGCTATTGCTCGCAACCACGCCGTTGGTCGCGCTGATCGTGCCAGTGGGGTTTGTGATATCGAGAGTTGCATTTGTACTAGCCGTGATAGCGGCAATGTTGAGCAAGAGCGGATTGGCTGTGGCATCGGCGCTGAGCGTGATCGAGCTGGCCCCATAGCCCAAAGTGAGGCCCGTTGTGGTCTGCGAGATAGTCGTGTTGGCTTTACCCACCAGCAGCAGCGAGCCGCCGGATAGAGTCGTGGAGGCAGTCGGTTTGAGAATGTTGATCGTCGGGGCCGACACCCCACTAAAATCGAGGGCCAGAGTGCCGCCGGCTACAGTCGTAACGCCGACGTTGAGATTTTGAGCGGTCAGCGTCAGCATGCCCAGGCCGCTTTTGGTCAGGCCAGCATTAGTCGTCGCGAGTCCTGTCGCAAAGACCGCCGACTGGCCGTTGGTGTCCAACGCAATCGGACTGGTGCTGCTGGCAAACCGACTGGAGTAGTCGACGGTATTCGCAGCGGAGAACTGCATCGTGCCACCGGTGAACATGATTGTGCTGGTGGTCCCCAAGGCTAGGGCGTTGCCCAGCGACAGCATACCGCCGTTGATATTCGTCGTGCCGGAGTACGTGTTGGCATTCGTGAGCCAAAGCGTGCCTGAGCCCGACTTCGTGAAGGCGAGGTTGTTTTCGTTGGCATTACTGCCGCCGAGCACGCCAGCGAATGTGACGTTCGTGCCAATGCCCATGTTGACAGTGAGCGTGGAGGTTGCCGCGTTGCCACCCACGATGCTGCCGCCAGAACCCGATGTACTGATAAAGCCAAACGTTTGACTCGACGCCCCCGTACCGTCGCCCAACACCAACTTGCCAAGCGTTGCCTCCCCGCCAAGCACTAATCCCGCACCCGTCTGGAGGCGGTTGGTGCCCCCTGTCAGAACAAGCGAACCGTTCTGCACGAATGTATTGCCTGTGAAGAGGTTGCTGCCGGTGAGCGTGAGCGTGCCGCCTCCCCGCATCGCGAGAACACCTGCACCGCTGATCGTGCCGGAGTAGGCGATGGCGTCGGAGCGGTTGAAAACCAGTGCGGATCCATTGACCACATTGCTGGCGTTGGCAATCGAGCCGGTCGTGCCACCGTTGCCGATGGACAGCGCACCACCGCTGATCGTCGTGGTCCCTGTGTAAAGATTTTGACCGGTGAGAATGAGCGTGCCGGTGCTACTTGTGGCGAGGCCACCCGAGCCACTGATCGCCCCGCCGATCGATACCGTACTGGAAGAACCGGCGACCGTGAGTAGAAAGCCTCCGTTGGTGACGTTGTTGACGATGGTCAAACCACTCGTCGAATTGTTTGTCCAACTTTGCGCGGCGGTCATCGTAATCGGCACGGCGTTCGAGGCATTGCCGATCGTGACGGCACCCGCGCCAGCGTTGACCACAATGCCTGAGGCTCCGATCGACAACGCCTGGGAGCCAGAGGCATTGGCCGTGATGGTCGTGGCGCCCGTGTTGGCAAACGTCATGCCCGCGATTGTTGTGGGAACACCTAGCTGAATCGTCTCGCTGCCGTTGATAGCCGATTGGTTAAACACGACGGTGTCTGCGGCGGCCGGAGCAACTCCCGTTGTTCCACCGGAAATAGCGTTGCTCCAGTTTGCACCGGTCGTCCACAGACCGGTGGTCGTGGTGTTCCAATAATAGGTGGCCGCAAAAACCGGCACGGTCGACAAGCCAACGATGGCGCAAGCCGTCGCAATGACAGCGAGTCGTCGCAAACTTCTGGATTCTAGAATGCGCCTATTCATGAAAACTCTGGTTATCAGAATCAGGATTCGTTCCAGCCCCACATGAATCTCCCAATAGGTTAGGGTGAGACTCCGCTTCGCGGTATTGTCCGAATGGCCAATCGCTCGGATTTTTTCCCGCCGGACAGTCCCCACCCCAAATCCTAGTCGGCGGGCGATTTCTGCAGGATTTCGCGATAAATCCCGCTGGCCCGGTTGTAGGCCCGCTGAGCGGCATCCCGTTCGGCGGGCCTTAATTGCTGCTGCTTGGACTCCCAGCAGACGTCCACCGCCTTCAGGCACCACTGGGCACTCCGGCGGCTAGCCCGGATCGGTTCGTCTGCCACGTGCACAAAAACAGGGTTTGTGTGGGCCGCTGGCAGGATGCGGACGGCCACCCAAGATGAACGGGTGATCTCGACTGGCACCGCAAACGATTCCACGCGACCGTCGGCCTCCAGTTCGCGGGTTGCCACCACGCGGCCGTTCACGACAATCTCTACCGGCACGCGACGGGATGCGGAAATTCGGCAGCGTTCGATGTGCCAGAAGGGTTTGTCATCCAGCCGCCGCTTTCGAATCGACTCAGTGGCCTCGGTCGGCTTCTCCTCCAGAATCGCTGCCGCATCGAAGGCAACAGTCACAGTTCGCGGCGTCGCCACATCGAGTCGGCTGATGCCACCGCCAGCGTTCCGCTGCCCCACAGCAGCCGCGTCTACGCGGAAGTCGAGAATGTGGGCGCGGCCGTCAGAGACATAACTCCGGCCATCCCGCAGGCCAGCGATCCATGCGTCGTAGGTGAAGTCTCGCGAGGCATCGAGGCCGACGTAGCCGCGGGACATGCCCACACGCTCGCCGTAGATGCAGGGAAAGTCAGTCTCGCCACTGATTCTGCTGGTCATGCCGCAATTGAGCGCATGATACCAGATGTTCATCTCCCAGTTGGAAGGCGTGTCGCCCACACCGATAAAATCGCATGCGCCAAGCGGGGCCGTCACGATAAACTCGTTGGCACCGATGCCGTCGAATCGCGGCATGGCATCGTCCGGAATTTCTGAAGCGGCTCGGCCCGCCCAGCCTTCGGGAGCACCGCCGTAAGGCTGCCCCACAAACGCCCGACTGCCGTCGGGCATCACATCGGGCAGGGCCAATCCCCAGCCGGCATGCGTGTAGCCAACGACGCCGCCTTGGCCGTGCGCCCACTCCATCACCGGCAGCGTCCAACTCGGCCACTCCTCAATCTGTGTCGTGCCTGGGTAATCGTCTTCGGTGAGCCGCAGGAGTGCCAGATGGCCAGCATGCGACGACGGAAATCCACTCACCTCCACGTCGTACCGGAGCAACGAGTCGCGGGCCGACAGACTCGACACCCGCCCGTCAAAAAACTTCTTCTGCGCGTACCAGCATGGCCCCCAACTCAGCACGCAGCCGACGGTGAGATCTTCGCCGCGGATATGCCTCGCCATCGCCTCGGGGCTGGCCCCTTCCGATGGACTGTCATAGTGGGCGCAACCAGCCGCATGCACGTGGTGATCGCCCGAATACCAGCCCCTGGCTGCGGCGTGGAACCATCGCTTGAGTGTCACCGAGATCGTGTGTTCGGCCACCTCGGGCACCACCGCGTCGAACGTGCAGGGAACGTATTCTGGACCGCGGGTCACGAAAAATGTGTAGCGGCCAGGGGGCAGCATGACATGCTCGCCGTCAGCCCTATAAACTTGCTCGTGAAAGAAGAAATCGGGAGAAAGCCTCTTGGAGGGGAGCGGGTAGACCCGGCCCTGCGGATCGCGAATCACAAATCCTGCCATCGTCGGGCTCCCATCCACATCGGCCACCCGGAGCGTGACCTTCACGGCTGGCTTACAGCGGAAGAGAATCGGCAGAACACTGCGAAAACCGAGATCCTGCGTGCCGGCACCGATATCGAAGGCCAGCGACGCCTCGCGGGCTCCAGCATCGCGGCTATACAGTAGGAGCACGCAATATTCGACAGGCAGGCCAGAGAGCCTTTCTTTCAGTGGCTCGCGGCGGAGCATCGAGAGGTCGAGAAACCGGTCGGACACGTCGTGGCCGGAGACGAGCGAGGCATCGGCTGCGGGCTTTTGCCGCTCTCCCTTTCCCTGAAGAAATACAGGCCTCGCCTGATCGCTCCCAACGCCCAGCACAGGATTGATGCCAGCCTCGTTGATAACCTTGACGAGAAAGACCCGCCATCCCTGCTGGATGAGCTCCTTGGCTGCCGGCCCCTCGCCAACCTTGACGCGGCTTTCTGGATTCAGGCCGACATGCGCAATGCAGAGCGGATCCAGAATCTTCTGAATTCGTCGCACCGCCTCTCGGTCGTTTTGGATTTGGTCGACTGCGGCGAGCGATTCCAGGATATTCGTCGGCAGCGGCGCCCCTGCAAAACGCATGGCTTCTACGAGCCGCTGTGTGGCCGCCACGAGCGGCTGGCGGTCGACATCGGTGACCACCGGCATCTCAGCCATCACAGGGAGTCCGCTCGACGCGCCGAAGGCCACGACAAGAGCCACGACCGCATGCCTACGCACTTTTGTTCGAAAGGCCATTGCGGAAATTGCTCTGAATCTTTCCAATTCGATTCCCTCTTCAGCAATCAACGAGACCAATCAACGAGACACAGAACTGTCACTTCGCATAGATAAATCTTAACGGTAAAATCGCGTTGGTGACAGGTGCCGCCCGAGGAATCGGAAAGGCGATTGCCGTGCGCCTTTGCGGCGGCTCAAGCAGGAGTTGTCAATCTCACGCTGCCACCCAACTAAGGACACGTATTCAATCGTGGAGGGCGAGGCCACACTGATCTTCGAGCGGTCGCGTCAAAACCTGAAAAAGGGCGACTGTGTGTACCTGCCCCCCTAGTGCCTGGACGGTAATAGAAAATAGGGATCGGGACATTGTCGCCATTCTGATCTGCGCAACTCCACCCAGCCGCTCACACTGCACGCTACGACTCACTTTGAAATCCATCGTCTAGGAGCACATCACCATGCACGCACTCACCATGAAAGAACTACAGCGGTTCGAGGTTCCCGCTCGTTCGCTGGCCGTCTGGTGGCTCGGCCAGATGAGCTTCATCCTCAAAAGCCCCGCCGGCAAGATCGTGGCGATCGATCCCTACCTCAGCAACTCTTGTAGACAAGCAGCGATGGAGGGCGGCTTCGACATGGATCGGCAGACGCCGCCGCCCATGGCGGCAAGCGATCTCGTGGGAATCGATCTCTACCTGCTCACGCACTCCCATCAAGACCATCTCGATCCCGACACGCTCCGGCCCTATCTTCAGGCCGGCGGTAGAGGACCATTCGTAGCGCCTGCCGAGACCGTCGAAAAACTCTGCCACCACGGCGTGCATGCCAGCGCTATCGAGATGACTTGGCCCAATCACTGCACACTGGTGGGCGATCTGACGATCCAAGCCACGTTTGCCATTCCCTATAGCGGCGACGATCTCACGCATGTTGGGTATCTCGTCGGCGTCGCGGGAGGCCCTGTTTTCTACTTCACAGGCGACACCGCCTACCACGAAATACTGGGCGTCGCGGCCGGCCCTCACAAGCCGGATGTGCTGGTCGCCGTGATCAATGGCGGCTTTCGCAACATGGGCCCCTACGAGGCCGCGCGGCTGGCAAAGGAACTGGATGTGAAACGGGTCATCCCATGCCACCACGACCTCTTTCGCGACAACATGGTGCCGCCCCAAATGCTGCGGACAAACCTCATGATGTACGGCATAGGCGACCGTTATTGCTTGCTGGAACATGCCAAGCCGTTTGTCTACACCTGTGAACACCTCTAAACAGAGGCTTTCGGACCGCACTCCTTCCCGCCGGTGCGGCAGTCTGGACGATCCCTGCCTATGCAGCGGCCAAACATGGCGTTGTTGGCCTGCCCCTGGCGCTTGCCAACGAGTGGACGGCAAAACATATCCGCATCAATGCAATTGCACCTGGATCCCTCGAAACCGACATGAACGAGGCGATCATCAATGATCCGGTCCGTGAGCCAAAGATCTGCGACCAAATCCCTGCTGGTCGTTGGGGAGGAAGGCCCGACGAGCTCATCGGTCCACTGCTATTTCCGGCCAGCGATGCCTGCACCTGCGTGAATGGGTGCACGTGGGCGAGCAGCGTGGCTCTCTGACTAGCCCTCGCCACCGATGGAGGAGAGTTCGCTGTCCTCAAGCTCAGCATCGTGTTTTCCAATGATGGCGATGGCCGAGACAACCGTGCCTTGCCCAATGCGGCTTTCAATGGAAAATCGACTGCCCATTCCGTCGGCCCGCTCCCGCATGCCCTGAATGCCGAAGTGCCCCTGTTCCACGCTGGCAGCGGTATCCAGCGAGAAGCCCACACCGTCGTCTTGCACAGTCACGCTGATCTCCCGTGCTGTCGCGTCGTAGGCCAGCACTACGTTGACTGCGTGCGGATCGGCGTGATTGAGCGCGTTTCGGATCGCTTCCTGCGCAATGAGCATGAGATTCCCCGACACGAACTGCGGAAGCACAAATGGAGTGCCCTCCGAGCGCAGCGTGATGCTCGCTGTGTGGTGAGTTCCAAGATGCTCTACCAAGGCCACCATGGAATCGCCAAACGAGCGGCCTACCATCGGTCGAATTCGCAGCGACCAGACGGAACTTCGCAGATCTTCAGACGCGTGCCTCGCCATGCGTTTGGCAACGTCAAGTTGGCTGCTGGCATCATCGCTCCGGCCGCCAAGGAGCGACCGGCGAGAGACATCAATCTGCAACACGATCCCGGCAAGTGTCTGAAGGATCGTATCGTGCAGATTGGCAGCGAGGCGGCTGCGCTCTCGAAGCGTCACGTGAAATTCTACAGCCGAGTCACGGCGGCTTCGCATTTCTCCCGCCAACCGTACCGACTGGGCCACCACCTGCCGCCTGAGCATCCCAATCCATGTCAGCGATCCGACTAACACTGTCGCGAGGCCTAACAGCACGGTCGCCAACCGCGGGACCGTCCACCACGACGGCGACCTAAGCACCGTCACATCGGCAGCCGATCGCACTCCAAGCACGAGACGCTGGACGCCAACGGCTGCCCAGCTTGCTGGCTTGGATACGCTCTCGACCTGCAGGATTCCACTGATCACCAGATCGCTGCCGGGCCGAATCCCGCACAGCGCATCAAAGGTATTCCCCGCGAGCGTGACCGTCACGCTCGCGTCGAGACCATCCACCGAAACAAGGAACACGCCTCCTGCCTCCCCACGATCCACATCCAGAAGCCGAGCGGGAAACGAGACGAGGCAGCCGTCGTAGTCGCCGGGCTTCGCCATGAGCCCCCCTTGACTGGCTTTCCTCATGGCCCAAACGATTTGCGGCGGCGAGATCGAAAACGGCTGGGGCGGCCGGTCATGGCCGACGACGCGATAGATCGCCTCGATGATGCCCGCTGTGTTCCGCCGTCGATCCAGAAAACCGGCGATTTCAACGAGGTCACCGGGTTCGAGAGGATCGGTCGAGCGGGTTTCCACTCGCACTCCGATGGAGCCGTCCTGCACGTTGAAAAACTGGCCGGGCACACTGTGCGTCACGATTCCTTGTGTTCGCAGCCGATGGCCCCCGAGGGGTTCCGGCTGAAAGTGCGCGATTGCCCGCAGTGACACCAGAGGCGCATCGAATGGCGATCGCCGGACTGGCGACTCGATGCGAACGTCGCTCGGTTCACTCACGAGGATTCGTGGATAGAGGATTTCACCACGGGCATTCATCTCGGCAACTGCGACGCCAACAATCGTCAGCCGTGCATCCACGAACGTCGCAGCTGGATCGGCGCATGCGGCCTTTGGCACCCGCGCATCAAACCTACGAGAGTCGCGTTCAAGCACCAGAAGCCAATGGGCTCCGTCATCGCGAAAGCCCTGCACAACAGCCGTCGCCTCCACCCGCAGGCAGTCGTCGCAGCCGCTAAAAAAACGATCGGGGTGCATCTGAGCTGCAGCTGGCAGCGGCTTTCGCCCCACCATGCGAATCGTGCGAGGGAGAATCAGCGGCGCAAATCCTCCCTGCTCGGTCACACCGTCGATCTCCACGACGCAGCCTGGCTGGATCGACGCAAGCAGACTGTCATCACCCCGCCAGAGATTGGCTGCGATCGAAAGCGTTATGCTCACCCAGATCCCAGCCGAATCGTCTTGGACGGTCATAATCCGCCCGGCCCGATCAGTTTGCGTGACAATGCCTCGGAGAACGACGTCGGTATGCCTCGCGGCACTTTCTTCCGGCATCGTGCGGATAGCCGCGATGGGCATAGCACGCTCGTCGGCGCGGCCCGGCCGTGCGATGCCCGCAATAAGCATCGCAACCCACCCCGCACATCCCAGCATTCTCCTAGCCACTCGTTGACTCCCATGCGGCCCGTTGTGTATTGGACTGCCTCAGACCCGTGAGCATACTGGGATTCCAGCATACAGGCCGGGCCGGCCCCAGACGCCATCCACCGCGCCCCATGAACCGATGTTTACGGTCGGTTTTCGCTGCCTACGTCGAATTTCGACTAGGCTGGCACGTGGTGGGGCTACTGGGACTTTGATTGTCCTTTCGGACACTATCCTGATTCTGACTGCCGATGCCACTCTGGACACACACTCGGGCCGCTCGAACGCCAACAGACCCAATCCCCAGTTGAGAAATAGTTGCCACGTGATTCGAATCCTCATCGTCGATGACCATCCCGTGTTTCGGGCAGGTCTCAGCAACCTGCTGGAATCAGAGCCTGATTTCATCGTTATTGGCAAAGCTGGCAACGGCCAGACGGCCCTTGCCCTCTGGCAGCAGCACACCCCGCACATCCTCCTGCTCGATCTGCGACTCTCGGGAATCAGCGGGTTTGAAACGCTGCGACGGATTCGAGCTATTCAGCCAGATGCTAAGGCGATCATCCTCACCTCCTCGGAATCAGCAGACGACTCCAGCCGCGCGATGCAAGCTGGTGCCTGGGGCTACCTGACAAAGCACATCGATCAGAAGGAGATCATCGCAGCGATTCGCAACGTGCACCGTGGGGAGCGATTCTTTCAAAAAGGCCTTGTGACATCGCCCGTGTCTTCTGGAATGGTTGGCCCTGGCGGGTTGTCGACGCGAGAGATAGATGTACTCACCTGCCTCCGCAGGGGCTTCAGCAACGCCGAGATCGGCAACACTCTGGGAATCACCGAGCGGACGGCCAAGGCCCATGTTTCTGCAATTTTCAAAAAACTCCACGCCGCCGACCGGGCCGAAGCCGTTGGCATTGGATTCGACCTCGGAATCCTTAAAACATCCGCCAACCGGATTGCAGACTTGTCCTAACAAGCATCAGCAATCCCAACCGTGCCAGACACTCTCACAACAAAGTCGCGTGCGAAAGAGATTCACCCGTGAGGAATCGATGCGGCATAGAGGACGGTATCTGTGTGAAAGCCTGCTGTGGCTAGGGACTGTGGCATCATTTTTCTTGCCATCTCCAGCGACAGCCAAGGGACCGGCAGTGCTGGACCCGCGGTATGGTCTCGAACTTTTTGCCAGCCAGCCCGACATCGTCACCCCGATCGGCGCAACGTTTGATGCCCGTGGCCGGCTGCTCGTAATCGAGTCGCACACCCACTTCACTCCGGAAGATTACGCCGGGCCCAAACACGACCGGCTGCGAATCATTGAAGATACCGATGGCGACGGCCGGGCCGACCGATTCCGAACGTTCTTCGACGGTATGCAGTTTGCGATGGGTGTGCGACGCGGGCCCGACGACTGGATCTATGTTGTCACCCGCAACGAGGTCTTTCGCATTCGGGATGCCGATGGCGATGATGTGGCCGAAATCCGAGAGCCGATTGTGCGACTGAAAACCGATGGAAACTATCCGCACAACGGCCTCGGCGGACTGGCGTTCGACGGGCAAGGCCGTCTCTGCTTTGGGCTCGGCGAAAATCTCGGCGCAGCCTACACACTGGTGGCCGCCGATGGATCAACGTGGCACGGTGGTGGCGAGGGCGGAAGTCTCTTTCGGTGCACCAGCCACGGGGCACAACTCGAACGGCTGGCCACTGGGTTTTGGAATCCGTTTGGACTCTGTTTCGATCCCGCTGGCCGAATGTTCGCGGTAGACAACGACCCGGACAGCCGCCCGCCCTGCCGACTGCTCAACGTGGTGCCAACTGGCGACTACGGCTATCAGTTCCGCTACGGCCGCAGCGGCAAACATCCCCTGCAGGCGTGGGACGGCGAGCTTCCTGGCACGCTCTCGATGGCCTCAGGCACAGGCGAGGCCCCGTGTGCCGTGCTGGCCTTCGACGGTGGCCTGTGGGTGACGAGTTGGGGATCAAACCGACTCGAACGGTTTTCTCTCACACCAATGGGCGCGACGTGTAAGGCGCGGTTTGCAATCGCGGTGCAGGGTGACCACCTCTTTCGGCCCGTTGATTTCGCGTTGGCATCCGATGGCTCACTGTTTTTTACTGACTGGGTCAACCGCAGCTATCCCGTGCATGGCCAAGGGCGAATCTGGCGACTCCACGTAAAATCGCCGGCTGCTGCAGATGCGATCCCGGCAACATGGCCGGAACTTTCCATCGCCGAACATGCCGCACGACAAATGGCAGAAGGCATGACGGATGGCCCAATGCCTTCCCAAGCGGCACTGGTATCCGCACTGAGCGACGAGGATCCATTTTATCGTCAAGCGGCCGTGGCTAGGCTCGTGGCTCTCGGACAAGCGAAACTGCCAACGGTTGCCTCGCTGACAGAACCGCTTGCGAGAGTCAGCGTGGTCGTGGCACACCGCTGGCTGGCTGCCAACGGCAGCATTTCCGAGAAAGGCCGCATTGCCGCAGAGGCGATCGTGCGGCAGTCGCTCAATGACACCGATGAGCGGGTGAAACTCTTGGCAATCCGCTGGATCGCAGATTTCAGGATGGATGTATTTCGACCGGCACTCGAACAGCTCGCAGCCACTGACAGCACCTCTCCCAGACTCTTTTCAGCGGTTTTTGCAGCACGTTCCTGGCTCGATGGAGGATCAAACGGCGACCGTGCAGCGGAAGATCGTCGCCTGCGGAACGTCTGGGAGAATGCATCCAAGCCGGTCTCCCTGCGGGCCACTGCGCTCAAATTGATGCCGGTAAACTCGCCACTGCTGGATGCGGAACTGCTTGCCAGAATCGTGCGGCTGGATTCTGCGGTTGATTCCGGTGCTGATTCCGCGGGTCGGCTCCAAGGAAATCAGTCGCCACTGGCCCGCGAGGCTTCGCACCTCCTGGCCCTGCGGACCGGTGGCGATGCTGCCGCCATACTGTCTGTCATTGCCACGGATCAGACGCTGCCACCGGAACGTCGCGCTGATGCGGTGGCTGGGCTGGCTCAATTCGCCAAGCAGCACAGCCACACGCTGGCAACCGCAGCCAACGATCCAGATCCAATCGTGGCCCGCGAGGCTCGTCGGATCGCTCCCCCGAAAGGAAGCAAGGCGAACGCTGCAGAGACTGGCTCGAACACCTCGGATCGGCCTAGCGTTTTCGACACAGAGGCCTGGCTCACTCGTCTCGGGCCTCACGGCAATGCCGAAGCCGGTTGGCGCGTCTTTTTTAGCCAGGCCGGAGGGAAATGCGCCACCTGCCACATGCTGGATGGACGCGGTGCGAACATCGGACCGGATCTCACGGGCATCGTCGCAAGGATGGGGCGTCGGCGGGTACTCCAATCGCTGCTCGAGCCCAGCCGAGAGATCGGCCCGGGCTATCAGGCGTATGCCTTGCACCTTGTGGACGGACGCGTGCTCAACGGCCTGTCACTAGGACTCACCGACGAAGCTCAGAAGGAACGGTTTGTGGAGCCAGACGGCCGTGAGACGGCAGTGGCCGTTGACACAATCGAAAGCCGGGTACCACTGACCACATCGATTATGCCGCAGGGCCTCGAGCAAGACCTGACCGATGATGATCTCCGCGACCTGCTTGCGCTTTTGGGCGAGTGAGCATCAAAGAGCCCTGATGCTTTTTATTTAAGGACCTCGATTGCCACAGGCACGGATGCTTGGCCGCCGTCGTTCGTGGCCCTCAGGTGGAAGAGACGGCGGCCAGGCTGGGCTGTCGGTGCGGCTGTGATGACAAACTCTCGCTCGGTTTGCCCCTCAACGATCATCAGACCGTTGAGCCCGATGTTGTCCACAAAGAGCCCATGGGGCAGATTGCGGCCGCAGCCATCGCCACCCAATTCAATGCGGCCTGTAAAATCGTGGCGAGTGGCCCTCACCTTCGCGGGAATCGTCTGCCCCGGCCGGATCAAAAACACGGGCGACTCACCAGACAGAATCTCGACTGTCAGCTTCGGCTTGTCGCCCAGTGCAATGTCTCCCAACGTGCCCAGATTCTGCACCGTCTTACGCACAGGCTCTTCGCCCACTTTTGACTCTGTCTGGAAGGCAGCGATTCCTGCAGTGGCCATCACACGCACTGCCATGTCCGCTGCTTCATCTGGGGCTATCGCATCCTGCGAGGCCATGAGCACCGCGATCGCCTGCTCTTGACCGGCTTCAATTTCAATCGGACCCGGCACCGTGAATCCCGCTGGCAGACCTTCCACCGCAATGCCGATCGGCCCTTCAAAACCCTCGTGACGGACGGCATTGAAAATAATTTCTCGCCCGCTGCCAGGGCTGACCTTCGGATCCTTGCCCACAATCGTCACCTCAAACGAAGGCTGCGGTGGGCGGATCGCAAGGGTGTAGCGATAGTCATCTGGCTGAGAGTCTGAGCCAAAGCCTCGCACATCGCAAAGCCGCACCAGATACTCTCCATCGGCCGGAGCAGTGAAGAGCAGCTGCGAATCGGCTCCTAGACGCTGCGTAGACTCGTCGTCGTTTTCATAGAAGAGACGAAAGACTGGCAGGCCATTGGCCGCAGGCTCACTCCCCGGAGGCAACGGCTGGACGATCCACGCCGGTTCGCCGAGCGCATGGGTCAGCCCAGAGGTGCCAAAGTACGACTGCCGCTTGCCCGAGCCAGGATAGACCTTAAATCCCGAATCGGGGCCCCTCGGATAGAGCCACAGTCGCACCACTTCGCCGTTGGCATAGAGATATTCGTTGAGTTCCATCTCCATCCAATTGTGGAGCCGAAAATCGTCTGCCTCCTCAGAGCTCTTCCCTCGGAATGTGAACCACGAGTCTCGCGTGGCTTGGAGTACGACGCGCTCGACTGGACGGCCGCGAGCGTCGAGCACTTCGATCCGCGAGTCGAGCTTCGATTTGGAGCGAGCAGCATTCACCTCCAGCAGAAGCGGTTGCCCCTGCGTGGCTGTGAATCGGCACAGATCCACATCGCCCGTTCGACCGAGCGTGCCCTCGATCGTCGCTGGAAGTGCAACTGGGAAGGCCTGCTTGGGGGAGTCGTTGGGCTCGCGTTCCAGAACCGCCAGAGCCGGAGATTCACCCACCGCTGGCGTTGTAGCCACAGAGGCCCCTGCGGCTGCCACTCGAGGCCGCGGCTCACCGCTACTGGCCGGATCCACTCGCACGGCAATCGTGTCGATCGATCCATCCATTCTCGCCACGAGAAATCTGCCGTCGCGTGTGCCCACGAGCACCGATGCCACGTCGCTCTGCTTGGGATATGCATGCTCCAAAACAAGATCCGGCACGCTCCAGCACGAGAGCGAACGATCGTCGGCAGTCGAGAAGAGGTGCCTCCCGTCAGCCGACAGTGCAATCGCCACGATCGGACTCTCATGAGCAAATCGAGAATGCACCGGAGGATTGAGTCCGGCGGAGTCGAGCGACGCCATCCGCCAGAGGTGGATGCGCTTGTCGCGTCCAGCGGCAATCACATGCGTGCCATCGTGCGTAAAGAGCACGGCAGAGAGCTCGGCTTGCGGCTGGTTGAGCGTGTCCAGCCGCACCCCGTCGCTGGCCCGCCACAGTTTGACCGTTTCATCGGCGCTGGCCGAGGCCAGCACTTTGCCCGTTGGATGCCATGCCAAATCAAAGATGGCTCCGTTGTGAACGTCGATGGAACGAAGCAATCTGCCATCGGCGACATTCCATATCTTGATCGAGCGGTCATATCCTGCAGTGGCTAGGAGTGCTTCGTCGGGGGAAAGCTCTGCGTCGTAGAGCACATCGCGATGCCCCGCGAAAGCCCGCACAAGTCGGCCGGTAACCGCATCGCGGATTTCTGCCACGCCCGTCAGTCCGGCAATGCCACCGGCCAGAACCACTCGCGTTGAGTCGGACGTCCAGTGAATCGCGTTGCACGTGCCAGGAAGATCCGCTAGCACCAGCGGCTTGGCAAGCGGCCGAGCGAGCGAACCTGGCACGTTCGTTGCGGCATCCACGCTCGGAATACTATCCATCAGGGTGACCTCGCGGCCGCGGGCCACCGCCAGCCGGGTGCCATCGGCCGAAAAGGCCGCCGCAGTCACAGGCTTTGCGCCAGCGTAGCCTGGCAGTTGAGGCACGACGAGCGATTGCAAAATCGATAGATCTCTTTTCGGCGGCACCGCCGCCGCTGCGATCCATTGCTTGAGCATGGCCAATTCCAACGGTGGCACCTGCGGCAGGTCGGCGGGAGGCATGTGATCGGTATCGCTGCTCACAATCCGCTGAATCATCACGGAGGCTGCTGGATCGCCTGGCACGATCGGGTCGCCGGAGCCGGCACCACCCCGCCGCAACGATGCAAATGTTTCCACGGAAAGCTCCCCCTCCATATCGTGGTCGTTGTGACAGCCAATGCAGTACGTTCGCAGGATCGGCGAGATCGCATGCTCGTACGATGGGACATCCGCACCCGCGACAAGCGGCGCACTAGCGGCACAACAGATCAGGAGGAGCGTTCGGCGATAACTCATGGGGTGAGCAACGGGCGACGGCCGTCACAACTCGCAGGTGTACAAAAGCAAAAGGCACACATCAGTGTCGAAACAAAAACTCACGGCTTGTGAGGAGTGACCAAAACATATCTTCCACAATTTCACGCTTGGCTTCCGGCGCCGCTGCGGCAAGCATTGCTTCGAATGGCTTGCGTTCCCCGTCGGTCGGCGCGCGGCTCAGGCACCGCATCCATGCTGCGTCTACCAGAGCCTTGGGCGTGGGGTCGGTGGCCAGGATCTGCGTTACAAAACCAGTTTTAGCTGCCAACTTATCGTTGATGGTGGATCCATTAGACAGGTGGAGCACCTGCACGAGACTCGGCTGGCTCGACCGCTCACACTCGCAGGTGATGTCGCGGGCGTTGCGGCCAAACGTCTTGAGGAAATAGTTTCTGACAGCCGA
>QWQH01000112.1 GCA_003670915.1 Planctomycetota bacterium
CTAACGTTCCGACTGGGATGCAAACGAGCAAAAAGCGGCAGGGAGCGCGTCCAGAATATCGCTGGCGATGAGCGAAATTTCGCCTCGCGTCTCCGCGGCAATGTCTCCTGCATGGCCATGCACCCACGCGGCCAGCCTCGCAGCGTTGAACGGATCCAGCCCATGCTCCTCGTGGTTGCGGCCAGAGTGTTGGCCAAGCAGTGCCGCTACGACTCCGGTCAACACGTCTCCGGCACCGCCCGTCGCCATGCCTGGGTTTCCGGTGTGGTTATGAACTCGGCGGGTGGGATCTACCACAAAAGTGTCTGGGCCCTTGAGCACCACCACTGTGGCTGTCGTCAAAGCGAACGCGGCGGCGGCCGCTTCCAGAAGGGATCGATCGAGGAGTGGCCCGACGTCGAGAAACTGCTGCATCTCGCCGGCATGGGGCGTGAGCACTCGCGGTCCAGCATGGAGAGCCAGTTGCCTTTGACTGGTCTGCGAGAGTGCCCAGAGCGCATCGGCATCGAAGACTGCCGGTTGTGGAAGCTCTTTCCAGAGTTGCTGCACAAGCAATTGAACCGACTCCGAGCGGCCGATACCAGGGCCAACGGCTACGGCATCAGCTCGCCTGGCCCGCTCCAGGATCTGATCAATGGCGTCGCTGGCAAATGTGCCGTCGGCGCGGCCAGACAGGCCGTGGGTCATCACGCAAGGATGAAAGCACGCGGCGATCGATGCCACCTGCTCAGGCACAAGCAATTCCACGATGCCTGCACCGCTGCGAAGTGATGCGATGGCCGATAACGCGGGGGCTCCTGCCATTCCAGACGAACCACCCACGATGAGCACGCGACCATAATCGCGCTTGCTGGTATCGCGGGGGCGTCTGGGCAGGCGAGGCAGATCGGCTGGAAGCACGGGTTGTTTCATTGGCGGGCCGTGCGGCAACCGGAAAAGAGATGAGGGGTGGAGGAGAAGGCACGGCATCGGCCCTGCCCGAATCTCCAGTATCGCTCGAACATGCTACGATCTCCAACGCCAACGGTTCCGAAGGATGCCCTGCCGCAGAGCGTTGCGCAGGGGTTAGAGTTATTTACCTTGACCGGAAGCCCTCGCAGGGGCTACCTTCGCCGCAAAACCACGGATTCGAACGCCAAGGAGAAGGCCATACACCATGAGTGCCGCACAGAGTCAGGGCGACATTTTCGATGTCAAAAAAGTCCGACGGCTGATTGAGCTTATGAAGGAGCACGATCTGTCGGAGATCGACCTCAAGCAGGCCGACCAGCGGGTTCGTATCAAGCGGGGGCAAGAGGCCGTCGTCTATGCGCCGCCAGTCGCAGCAGTTGCTCCTCGCACGAGTGTGGTTGCTGCGGAATCGGCCCCTGTTGAAAGCTCGAGAATCCTCGTAATCTCGAGCCCGATGGTTGGCACCTTCTATCGGTCATCGGGCCCCGATTCGGCACCGTTTGTAAAAGTGGGAGACCGCATTGGGCCGGAAAAAGCTGTCTGTATTATCGAGGCCATGAAAGTGTTCAACGAAATTCCCGCTGGCATCTCGGGGCAGGTCGTGGCGGTTCTTGTGGAAAACGGCGCTGCGGTTGAATTTGGTCAGCCCTTGATCAAAGTGGATCCCGAGGCGTGAGGTTCAATCGTGACTGATGCGAGCGAATCGACCCGACTGAATTTTCTTGAGTCCCCAGATTGAGCTCCAGGGCAGTTGTGTATGTTCAAACGAATTCTTATAGCCAACCGCGGCGAGATTGCGCTGCGCGTGATTCGTGCCTGCCGTGAACTTGGCGTTGAGACAGTCGCCATTTATAGCCAAGCTGACCGGGATGCAGGCTATTTGCAACTTGCCGACGAGGCCATCTGCGTGGGTCCTGCTCGTGCTGCCGACAGCTATCTGCGAATCGACAGGGTGATCAGTGCAGCTGAGATTGGAAATGTGCAGGCGATCCACCCAGGGTATGGTTTTCTCTCCGAGAACGCTCACTTTGCAGAGGTCTGCCGGTCTTGCGACATTGGCTTTATTGGCCCCACTCCCGAGGCAATGGCCCGCGTGGGCGATAAAAATTCGGCCCGGGCCCTCGCTCGCGAGGCAGGCGTACCATGTGTGCCTGGCAGCGATGGCTTGATCACCAGCGAGCAGGAAGCCGTAACCGTAGCCCGTTCAATCGGGTTTCCCGTGCTACTCAAGGCTACAGCCGGCGGTGGCGGGAAAGGCATGCGCGTGGCAGCCAACGACCTGGCTCTTGCCAGCGCTTGGCAGCAGGCTTCGGCCGAAGCGCAGGCGGCATTTGGGAATGCGGGCATTTATATCGAGCGTTATGTGGAACGCCCTCGGCACGTCGAGGTGCAAATCTTGGGCGACACGCACGGCACGATGCTTCATCTCTGGGAACGCGATTGTTCGACCCAAAGACGCCATCAAAAACTGATTGAGGAAAGCCCTTCGCCGCGACTGGCCCCAGAAACACGGACGGCAATGTGCGCAGCAGCGGTGCGGCTGGCAAAGACAGCTGGCTACCACTCTGCCGGGACGGTTGAATTCATCGTTGATCAGCAGGGCAACTTTTACTTCATTGAGATCAACGCCCGGATTCAGGTGGAACATCCTGTGAGTGAGATGGTGACGGGTATCGACCTCGTCAAGGCACAGATCCGAGTTGCAGCAGGCGAAAAGCTGGAGATGAAGCAGGAAGACATCGTCCCTCGCGGGCATGCGATCGAGTGCCGCATCAACGCCGAGGATCCGGCCAATGGCTTCCGTCCTTGCCCTGGCCGCATCGAAAGGATCACTGCTCCGGGCGGGTTTGGCGTTCGGTTCGATTCGCACGTAGCGGCAGGCTACGTGGTGCCGCCACACTACGACTCGCTGCTTGGCAAACTGATCGTTCACCAAGCGACTCGCCGCGAAGCGATTGAAACGATGGCTCGTGCCCTCAAGGAACTCCGCATTGAGGGGATCAAGACAACCGTCCCGCTGCACTTGGAAGTGTTGGCCAATTCCGCCTTCCACGATTCTCAGGTCGACACGACATTTGTGGAACGGATGCTGGCGGGATGAGAACGATCGCCGCAGGCACGATACATTCCCTGCAAGAAAGAAATTGACATGAGTGAATCGCTATCGAGTCCGCCCAAGCCGGTCCACGCATTTTCAAAAGTCGCCATTCTTTTTGCGGGAGGTCCTGCACCAGGGGCCAATGCTGTTATCTCGACTGCGGCGATTTCATTTTTACGCAACAACTGCGAAGTGCTCGGAATGAAGCACGGCTATTCGTCACTGGCCAATTACACACCAGAAAAGCCACTGACTGCCGGCCGCGACTTTGTACAGGTCACGCCGGACTTCCTGAAGCGATCGCGATCGAGCCAAGGCATTTTGCTCGGCACGGCAAGGACAAATCCGGGCAAACTGGTCTCGTCTCCAACTCATTTCGATGAACCTGATCGCGTGCGACAACTCAAAAGTGTGTACGAGGGGCTCCGGTCTCTAGGCGTTGAAGCACTGATCTCAATTGGTGGCGACGATACGCTCAAAACAGCCAATAAATTGAAGCTCTACCAGGATCGGCTTCCACAAGGCAGTCCCAGGATCCCTGTCGTGCATCTGCCAAAGACAATCGACAACGACTACATGGGGATTGATTTTACGTTTGGCTATTTCACGGCGGTCGATACGCTGGCTGCGGAAGTTCGCAACCTCCTCTACGATGCCGAGGCATGCCGGAGCTACTACCTGTGCGAAACGATGGGTCGCAGCGCCGGATGGCTCTCATACGGAGCCGCGATTTCTGGCGAGGCCAGCCTTGTGATCAGCGTGGAGGACGTGCACGGCCGATACCGCGACCTAGAACAAATCACCGATGCCTCTGGTCGTACTCAGACTCGTGCGATCATGCAGGTCGACGAGGTGGTGGGCCGAATCGTCAAAACGATGCGCGTTCGAGAGGAAAATGAGGGAAAGCCCTTTGGAGTGATCGTGTTGGCCGAGGGTTTAGCCGAATATCTGCCGAGCCGTCACTTGGAAGGCATTCCCCGCGATGACCACGGCCATATTTCGATTTCTCACGTGCAGCTCGGCAGGATGTTCGCCAAACTAGTTACCGATGAGTTTCAGCGGCAGACGGGGCGTACACGCAAGGTGGTCGGCTTGCAGTTGGGCTATGAGGCTCGCTGCGCCCAGCCGCATGCCTTCGACATCATGCTCGGCAGCCAACTAGGCGTGGGTGCCTATCGCGCGCTTGCTGAACGCGGACTCGATGGCGTGATGGTGAGCGTATCGGGCCAGCTCGACTTAAACTATGTTCCATTTGCGGATCTTATCGACCCCAACACGTTGGTCACAGTAGTGCGTTACGTGGAACGCGGCAGCGACTTCCACCGCCTGGCTAGATTTCTTGAAACGTTTGTCAACGAATAGCCACTTGCACAGCGACCGACCGGCCTGCCCTACTTCAGCGTGAGGGTGCCTTTTGTACTCGGCACGCCGGCCTGTCGCGGATCGGTTTCGACGGCCATACGCAGGGCCCGAGCCGCCGCCTTGAAGACGGCTTCGGCGATGTGATGCCCATTGCGACCGTGGTGCAGAATCGCGTGGAAGTTGGCACCCGCTGTAGCCGCAAAACTTTCCCAAAATACCTCCACGAGTTGGGCATCAAACGTTCCAACCGTGGGGACTGGAAAACTCACTTCCCACACGGTTGCAGCGCGCCCTCCCAGATCGATGGCGACAGTCGCAAGGGCCTCATCCATCGGAATGATCGCATGCCCATAGCGACGGATGCCCCGCCGATCGCCAAGCGCATCGTTCACGGCCTGCCCCAATGCGCGGCCAGTGTCTTCCACCGTGTGGTGTCCGTCGACGTGGACATCCCCCTGACACTGGACGGTCACATCGATAAGCGAGTGCCCGGCGAGGAGCGTGAGCATGTGGTCAAAAAACCCGATACCAGTCGAGATTTCAGCGCGGCCGCTGCCGTCGAGGTCAATCGACAGCACGATCGTTGTTTCATTCGTTTTACGCGAAACAGTTGCGGAGCGTTTCATGGAGGTGTCAATCCGTGTCAAAGGGTCTTGAGGCAATGGACACATGCATCGATCTCCTGATCGGTGCCGACAGTGATGCGCAAGCCATCGCCCCAGCCGGCGTAGTCCATAAATCGAATGAGGATGCCCTGCCGCTTGAGGGCCTCGTAAATGGGCTTGTGCGGGCGATTGGGATGCGTGCACCAGACAAAGTTAGCTTGGCTTTCTGCAACCTGAAAGCCAAGCCCTCGCACAGCAGCGGCAAGCCGCTGCCGTGTAGCAATGATCGCCGCACGATTGGTTTTCAGCCACTCCTGATCGTCAATGGCTGCGGTCGCTGCTGCAATCGAGAGCGTGTCGCAGTTGTACGAGTCTTTTACTTTGCGGAGTTGTTGGATGATGTGTGGCTGAGCGACTGCGTACCCAAAACGCAGTCCTGCCAATGCATATGATTTACTCAACGACCGCATGACAATGATGTTTTCGCTCTGTCGAACCAAGTCCAAGCAGTTGGTGTCGGCAAAGTCGCCGTATGCTTCGTCGACAACCAGAGGACACGGCAACCGTTCGGCGAGTGCTCTCACGCGGTCGGGCGATAGCAGCGTGCCGGACGGACTGTTGGGATTGGCGATAATCGCGAGAGTGAGGTTCTTTTCAGGAGATCCAAACGAATCGTCCAGCGACCAGTCGGGTTGAAAGTGGACCTCGTCGGCGTGGGCGGCCTGTATCTCGGTGAGCGTGCGGTAGAGGATATAGCTCGGGTAAGGTATCCGGAGCCGATCGCCAGACCCAACGAATGTACGCACAAGAATCGTGAGGAGATCGTCGCTGCCATTGCCGCAGAGAATCCAATCGGGGTCGACCCCGAGAATATCTGCAGCCCGTAATCGAAAAATAGTAGCCAGTGGATCGGGATATTTTGCAAGCGTGCGGTCGGAGGCAGCTGCGGCAATTGCTCGTGCCACGGCCGGCGACGGGGCGTACGGATTTTCGTTCGTGTTGAGCTTGATCCACGTGCCGCCCTGTGGTTGTTCGCCAGGGACGTAGCCGCCCATGGCCTGAATTTCAGGACGAATGCAAACGCCAGCGCGTGGTGGTTGAGGAAGTATTGTGGGCATACGCAAAAGTCTACCTCACCGCTGGCAGAACATTCCCACGGCCGGCAGACGGCTAGAAAATAGCAGCTGTACAATCCGGACAACCTGTTTTTACGGCTTTCAATCGTTGCCGCATGTCTCGCTCGCCCAACGAGTCCAAGGCTCCTCGAGCTTCCGCCGATCCCCAGTTGCCTCCGAAAGCCCTAGCTGCCCGTGGACAAAGTCCTCCATGCACTTTGTCCACTTGAAAACCTCCGGTTTTTTGCGGGTGCTACGCACCCTGGACCGCATCGTGCGGTCCAACACGTAGTTTATCCACAGCCTGCTAGCTCGGCTTTTGCAGTTTTGGTGCCCTTTTCCCGTGGCTGAAACTGCTCTCTGAAAAAAGGTGAGCCTCCTTCAAAGTGGATGGACTTCTACACCCACGCACTTTGAGCAAGGAGGCTCACCATGGATCTTGTACCCGGATTCGGTGTTTTGTTGCAAGGATTGGCACCGGCGATGACATCGCCCAG
>QWQH01000077.1 GCA_003670915.1 Planctomycetota bacterium
CAGCGGGCCGTGGATGCCGATGTGAAGCCCGGTGACGAAAAGGAAAACTGGCAGGGAATGTGGTGGCGGGATCCGCATCCGAGCTGGTGGAGCTGGGCTTATGCTCCAATCGCGACGCAGGCGATCATGATCGAGGCTTTTGATGAAGTAGCCGGCGACAAGGACTCCGTCGAGGCCCTTCAAGTGTGGCTCTTGTCTCAAAAACGAACCAGCCGATGGCCTGGTAGCCGCGCCACTGCCGATGCCGTTGGAGCCTTGCTTGGCAGGGGCGACGATCTCCTCGCCTCGCAAGAACTTGTGACCGTCAACATTGGCGGCACACCAGTGAAGCCCGAGCACGTTGAGGCCGGCACAGGGTTTTTCGAGGAACGGCTCGTGCGGCGAGAGATTGAACCCGCAATGGGCGAGGTCGTCATCACGAAGAAAGACAAGGGCATGGCTTGGGGTGGCGTTCACTGGCAATACTTGGACGACATTGCCAACGTGCCTGCGGCTGGCCGCGAAGAACTCTCCATTGAGAAGCGGCTCTTCATCAAGCGGTTTACGAAGGCCGGGCCAGAACTGGTGCCAACGCAACCCGACGGCAAGATCGAAGTCGGCGATGAACTGGTCGTGCGGCTGGTCGTGAAGAGCGACCGCGACTATGAGTTTCTAGAACTGTCCGACCACCGACCCAGCCTGACGGAACCCGTAGACGTGCTCTCCGGCTGGCGTTGGGCCGACGGTGCGGGCTGGTATGTGGCGATCCGCGATGCCTCAACGCAGATGTTCTTTGAGCGACTCCCTCGGGGCACGCATGTATTTGAGTATTCTCTTCGTGCGGCCCATCGCGGCACAGCATCCAGTGGCTTTGCAAAAATCCAAAGCCGCTATGCCCCAGAGTTTTCCGCCCACTCCGAAAGCATCCCGGTGAACATCAAGTAGCACAGTGGAACGCCACAAGACGGCAGGGGATTGATCGCCGTGGGTGGATCCCGGGATACCGTGCTATCCTCTTTTGCCATGAACGACATGAACGCCATGAACGATATGAACGACATCCAAACCCAGACCACTCCCTCGCCCCTGACGTCACTGACCAACGAACTGGCTCGCGAGCGGAACCGGGAAGCGGCCGACCGCACGCTCTTGGCGTGGATTCGCACCAGCCTAGCCATGATCAGCCTCGGCTTTGGCCTCGAAAGCCTGAGCCGGGCGGCTATCAATTTTCAAGACCGCCAGGGCGACGTTCCGCTGCTTAAGGCCAAGCTCTTTGGGGCGTCGCTCGTGCTGCTCGGGATTCTGGCCACGCTGGCCGGCATGTGGGAGCACCGCCACGTTCTCGTTGCGCTGTGCCGCGAGGACTACCACTATGAAAAACGCCCCGCGATCGCGATGTGGATGGGCATGTCGCTCGTGGGGGTGGGGTTGGCGGCCCTCACAGCAATCCTCTTTGGATTGTAGGCTGTCTTTTTTCATCCCTCATTCAGAGACATCAATCCGCATGCCCTGGCTCCATGTTTACGACCCGCTTGCCTCGCCGCTTCTCTCGACCCTTGTGGCGATGCTCCCGCTGGTTGTGCTTTTGGGTTTACTAGCCTTCGGAGGCTGGTCGGCCACGGGAGCTGCTGTTGCCGGACTGACCGCATCGCTGGCCGTAGCGATCGGTGTCTTTGGGATGCCACCAGACGCGGCGATTGCAGCAGCGATCTACGGCGCAGCCTTCGGGCTCTTTCCAATTGGCTGGATCGTCGTCGGGGCGATGTTTCTCTACAGCCTCTGTGTGGAGGCCGGTGCACTTGATGTGATGAAACGATCGGTGACACAGCTTTCGGCTGACCACCGCATGCAGGCCCTCTTGATCGCATTTTCATTCGGAGCGTTTCTGGAAGGTGCTGCGGGGTTTGGTGCGCCGGTGGCGATCTCGGCAGCCCTTTTGGCTGGGGCAGGATTTCCGGCGCTCGAGGCGGCATGCCTAGCATTGATCGCTAACACTGCACCTGTGGCCTTTGGCGCTCTGGGCACGCCGATCATCACGCTAGCAAAGGTGACGGGCCTCGACGAGCAGGCGATCTCTGCCATGGCCGGGCGGCAGTTACCATTTTTTTCGCTCATCGTACCCGCATGGATGGTCTGCAGTATGGCCGGCTGGCGCGGGCTCGTTGCCGTGTGGCCCGCAGTGCTTGTGTGCGGTGCGTCGTTTGCCATCGTGCAGGCAGTGATGGCCAACTACGTGGGTGCCGCACTGGTGGATGTCGTGGGAGGCATCGTAAGCCTGGTATCGCTGGCGATTTTTCTGCGATTGTGGCAGCCCCAAAACTGCTGGCGGTATGAAGGCACTCCAGCCCAGATTGTGGCGACACAAGAGCACGACTCCGCTGGCACTGTGGCGTGGGCTTGGATGCCGTGGGCGATGCTGTCGGTGGTTCTTTTTTGTTGGGGACTTCCGCCAGTGAAAGCAATCCTTGAAGGCCGCGGGGTCGCCACCGCAACACTGCTATCGAAAGAATTGGCAGTTCCTGAATTTCAGGTGCCGCGTCTCGATCGCCGCGTTGCTCGGGTGCCACCGGCCACGCGCGAGGCATTTGAAATTGAGCGGGCCGTCTACCGGCTCAACTGGCTCTCGGCGGCTGGAACCGGGATTGTCGTCGCCTCGCTCTTGTCTGTGCCGTGGCTTGGAATCTCGTGGCGTCGTGCGGGGGCCATCTGGTTGGCAACCCTGGCGAGTTTGGCTGCGCCTCTGCTCACCATTGCCGCAATGCTTGCACTGGCATTTGTCACTCGCTATTCCGGCACGGATGTCACGCTGGGCTTGGCACTGACGCGATCAGGGGCGATGTATCCATTTTTTGCAGCGCTCTTGGGCTGGTTGGGGGTCGCGCTGACCGGCTCCGACACTTCCAGTAACGCGATGTTTGGCAGCTTGCAGCGGGTGACCGCTGAGCAACTGGGGCTCAATCCACTTTTAATCTGTACTGCCAACAGCACCGGCGGCGTGATGGGGAAGATGATCGACGCGCAGAGCATTGTCGTATCAGCCACAGCGACGGGCATGCATCGACAGGAGGGTGCAATCTTGCGTCGGGTCTTTCCGCACAGCTTGGCGCTCGCGATCCTGATGGGCCTTTTGGTATGGCTACAGTCTGGTCCGCTGGCATGGATGGTGCCGACGTAAACCCCTTGAAAAGAAGCAACACAATCTAATGCTTGGTATTCGATTCAAATGGTTGATGGTGTGTGCTTGTGGAATAGCACGGGCCTGCACGTTCACTGATGGCGTGGCGTCGGCGGAACCGCCGAACGTGCTTGTCATCCTCGCGGACGATCTGGGTTTTTCTGATGTGGGCTGCTATGGCGGCGAGATCGACACGCCTCACCTGGATCGTTTGGCTGCTGGAGGACTGCGTTTTACGCAGGGTTACAACACAGCCAGATGTTGGCCAAGCCGAGCGTCTCTGCTGACGGGTTTTTATGCACAGGCGATCCATCGCGACTCCTTGCCTGGTGGCGACGGTGGTGCCAATGGCGTGCGGCCGGCATGGGCCAGACTGCTCCCAGAACTTCTCAAGCCCGCCGGCTACCGCTCCTACCATTCCGGGAAATGGCATGTGGATGGCGATCCAAGGCAGCAGGGTTTTGACCGGTCGCTGGACATCAGTAGCGCGGGTCAGAACAACTACTTTGACGCATTTGGGATAGTCGAAGATGGGAAAGCGATCCCCGTCACCAATAATTTTTATACCACGACTGCCGTGGGCGATCATGCCGTACGGTGCCTCGCGGATCACGCCAGAGCCTATGCGGGCACGCCATTTTTTCAGTACGTCGCGTTCACGTCGCCCCATTTTCCACTGCACGCACCTCAGAAGCTCGTTGAGAAATACCGGGAGCGATACCGGGCTGGGTGGAACGCCATCCGGCTGGCACGTGAGCGGCAACTGCTTGCCCGAGGCATCGTGATGCCTCCCTATGCTCCCGTGGAAGAGGATGTTGGCCCTCCCTACGACACGTCGCAGGTGCTCGCCGTTCTGGGCCAGCGTGAAGTCAATCGGCCGCTGCCGTGGAATGCACTGACGGGCGACCAACAGGATTTTCAGGCCACGAAGATGGCGATCCATGCGGCGATGGTAGACGCGATGGACCAACAGATCGGCCGCATACTCGACCAACTGCAGTCCATGAATGCTTTTGAAAATACACTGGTATTCTTTGCCAGCGACAACGGAGCATCGGCTGAGATCATGATTCGAGGCCAAGGGCACGATGCGACGGCATTGCCAGGATCACCAAAGACGTTTCTGTGCCTTGGGCCGGGCTGGTCGAGTTGTGCCAACACTCCTTTCCGACGCCACAAAACGTGGGTTCACGAAGGCGGTATCGCAACCCCGTGGATTCTCCACTGGCCCAAGGGCATTACCGCGCGTGGCGAGCTTCGCCATCAGCCGGTGCATGTTGTAGATGTTGCACCGACAGTGCTGCACTTGGCAGGGGTGTCGCCACCCAAAGCATTTGGCGGCCAGCCTGTGCCGCCCATGCAGGGGCGGAGTTTTGCCAAAGCGTTCAGCGATTCTGCCTCACTGGTGCACGAGACGCTGTGGTGGTGCCACGAAGGCCACCGTGCCGTTCGCGTTGGCGACTGGAAGCTCGTAGCTGCTAAGAATACGCCGTGGGAGCTTTACAATTGTGCTACGGATCGCTGCGAGACGATCGACCTAGCGACGAAAGACTCCGCTCGAACCTGGGAGCTTCTGGCGGCATGGAACAAGGTCGCCGATGAGTGCCGCGAGCTGGCTGCGGCCCATGGCCCCTAGGGATGTATAGATAACTTTTCGGAATGAAACACACCATGAACTCACGCACATTTGGACGCACCGGTTGGCAGGTGTCAGCAGTCGGGTTTGGGGCCTGGGGCATCGGAGGCGGCCAGTGGGGCGGTGCCGACGAGGCAGAATCGATGGCCGCCCTTCACACGGCGCTCGACCTCGGGATCAATTTCTTTGACACAGCCGACGTCTACGGCGATGGCCTCAGCGAACGGCTCATCGCCCGACTCCGCCGCGAACGCACAGAGCCATTCTACGTTGCTACGAAGGCGGGACGGCGTCTCAATCCCCACGTGGCCGATGGCTATACCGCCGACAACCTGCTGTCGTTTGTGGAACGGAGTTTGAAAAATGGTGCGACCGACTGCCTCGACCTTCTGCAATTGCATTGCCCACCGACAGATGTCTACTACCGGCCGGAGGTGTTTGAATCACTCGACAGGCTCGTGGTCGCTGGCAAGATTCGATTCTATGGCGTGAGCGTGGAGCGAGTGGAGGAGGCACTCAAGGCAATCGAATACAGCAACGTGCAGTCGGTGCAGATCATCTTTAATGCGTTTCGTCTTCGGCCGTCGGAGCTTTTTTTTGAAGTAGCCAAGCGCCGGCAGGTGGGCGTGATCGCTCGCGTGCCACTGGCCAGCGGCCTGCTCAGCGGCACGTTCACTCCTGTGACAACATTTCCAGAGACGGACCACCGCACGTTCAATCGCAATGGGGCCGGATTTGATCGCGGTGAGACATTCTCCGGCGTTGATTATGAGATCGGGCTGGAGGCAGTTGAAAGACTGCGGAGACTGGTGCCGGCGGGTATCGGGCTTGCGCAGTTTGCCCTCCAATGGATTCTGTCGTTTGAGGCCGTGTCGTGCGTGATCCCAGGGGCAAGGCGGCCTTCGCACGTGGAGCACAACGCCTTGGCCGCCGATCTTGGGCCGCTGGATACCCAAACGATGGCGGCGGTTCTGGAGATTTATAATGCCTCGATCCGACCCCTGGTCCACCAGCGATGGTGAGTGGGCCCGGCGAGCATATCGGCCCTACAGATTCATTCCCAGAAATCCGCCGGCGGCATCGCTGGCATTTTGTTCGCGGGCCAGTCGCTGGATGGCGCGAGAGAGATCGCCAGCAGCGATGTACTTGTCAAACTCAACTTCAACAGCCCGTTTGACCGACAAGCCCAGCCACGTAACGGCCGGCTGCGTGAGCCAGTCACACGTTTCTTGTTCGAGCTTGATATCCAAATCGCTGCCGACTGTCTTGCGGTCGAATTCGTCGGTCAGCACTGTGCCTTCGATCGAAAACCTTACCCAGCCAATCGCCGGATCGTTGGTAAAATAAAATGTGCAACTGGCGTTCGTAAGATAATACGTATTGCGGGTGCCATGCTCGGCAACAGCTCGCTGAAACCTTTCGAGCCTCGCACGAAAGGCGGGCGAGGCGTCGAGTGGAACGTCAAGCCTCGGCACACCGCGCAGCGGTGTACAGTCGAATGTGATCGTTACGGACGGATGGATTTCTGGAGCAATCATGTCGCACCGATTCTACCCGATTTTTTCAATCTCCGTGGGCCTCGCAGCGGTGGCTTTGGGGATCATGCCATGCTGGAATGGATGCCAGTCTGCTGACCGGACTTCCACCGCTGTCCGGGTGAGCCAGTCGCGCCGGCTCATGGGAGTGCCGTGGACCATCACGCTCTACGCAGCTACAGCAGACAAGGCTCACGCGGCAGTCGATGCGGCGTTTGCCGAAGTGGCCCGGCTGGAAGCAATTCTCTCCGACTACGCTCCCGAGA
>QWQH01000026.1 GCA_003670915.1 Planctomycetota bacterium
CCAGGGCCCATCAAGCTGATTGCCGAATTTAAACGCAGAAGCCCGTCGGCTGGCGATATTCGGCCTGGCGCAACAGTTGAAGAAGTCGTTGAGGGGTATGCAGAGGCTGGCGCAGCAGCCCTCTCGATCCTCACAGACGCCGCTGACTTTGGAGGCAGTCTCAAGGATTTGCGTGCGGCACGCGCGGCCGTCCTGTTGCCTGTACTTCGCAAGGAGTTTGTGGTTGATCGCTATCAAGTGGTAGAAGCCCGCGTGCACGGGGCCGACGCAGTGCTTCTGATCGCCGAGTGTCTCGACGACTGTCATTTGCGGAGCCTCTACCGCGAGATCATCGATCTGGGTATGACGCCACTTGTAGAATTGCATTCCGAAGAGCATCTTGACCGGGTGTTGGATCTGGGCGCTACGTTGATTGGTATCAACAACCGTAATCTGCACACGATGACGACCGATTTGGATCACGTGCTTCGCTTGCGAGATCGAGTGCCGCCGGGGTGCGTGGTTGTGGCTGAAAGCGGCATCCGTTCGCGGACTGATGTCGAGCGACTCGAAGTAGCTGGCATCGGCGCGATGCTCGTTGGCGAATCATTGCTCAAGACTCGCGACCCAGGTGCGGCCGCTGCCGCGCTTTTAGCGGGCGGATAGGGCGTTTTTTTTCAATGCCCACGTGCGGCGTAGTGGTTTACGGATCCCCCACGAACCGGTAACCCATGCCCCGCACGGAAAGAAAATGAACGGGGTGCGAGGGATCGGC
This sequence comes from Planctomycetota bacterium, assembly GCA_003670915.1. GTDB lineage: Bacteria > Planctomycetota > Planctomycetia > Pirellulales > UBA1268 > BAIKAL-G1-2R. The sequence goes on from QWQH01000026.1 coordinate 755, forward strand.
CTCAAAATACTTCCGCAGGTTGAGCATGAACGTGTCGATGGTGCGGGTGGCAGGGGCCTTCGCCATTCCCCAGACCCGTGTGAGCAGTTCGTCGCGAGACACAACCTTGCCCTCGTGCTCGACAAGATACCGCAGGAGTTTCATTTCCAGATTGGTGAGCCGCACGGTTTGGGATTGAAAGCAGGCCTCCCACGTGTCGAAATTCACTTCGGCGGCGCCGAAGCGATAGACGTCAGCGGTGGTGGGATGCGTTGCTTCAGCAATCGTTGTGTGCGTGCGACTGGCACGGCTGCGCCGTGCCAGAAGATTGCGAACAATTGAGATCAGTTCATCGAGGTCAAACGGCTTCTGGAGATACACGTCGGTGCCGGCATCGAAACCTCGGATGCGATCTTCCACCAGCGTGCGGGCCGTGAGCATCACAATAGGCACGCTATCGCCTTGGGCCCGAATCGCGGAGCACACAGCGTAGCCGCTCATGCCAGGCAGCATCAGATCGAGCACCACCAGATCCACAGATTCTTCGGCTGAGTTCAAAAAGGTGAGCGCGGCCTGCCCGTCGCCAACGGTTCTCACCGTGAAGCCTTCGGCCTCGAGGTTAAACTTGATGCCGATCGCCAGATGTTCTTCGTCCTCGACGACGAGGATGTGCGGCATAGAGTGGCCAGACGCAGATGGTATGGGAGGAGAATACATTCCACCATCGTAACGCATGCTCGCGCTCGGTGGACTTTCACGCGGGGTGGCTATCGGGCGAGCACGGCCCTGCCCCGGGTTGGCCTAGCGTAGCTGTGATCCACAAACCAGTTCCACGCATCGCTGACAGTCGTCTCAAACGGGCGGTAGGTGTAGCCCAGTTCCGCCTTGGCCCGCGCGCAGGAGAAATGATGGGAGAGCATCGACATGGCTGTCGCCGCGGAATTAATGGGCAGTTCCCGGCGGGTACAGAGGCTGGCCAGATCCCCGCACCAACCCGCAGTGCGCACCACAACTGGCCGTGCGGTGCCGAGAGGTGGCATCCGTCCAGCGACTCGAGCAAACACCCGCCAGGCTTCGAAATAGCTCAGCGGTTGCCCGCCCAAGATATACCGCCGGCCCGACTGCCCGCGATCCATGGCTGCCAGAATCCCTTCAGCGACATCTCGCACGTCTACAAAGTCGTTGGATCCCGGAGGTGCAAACGTGCCCCATCCAGATCCCACCTCCAAGAGCATTCGCCCACTGGACGGCTTCCAGTCCCACGGACCGAGCATATAGACAGGGTTGACGATGACGGCGTTGAGCCCCTGATCGACCTCTGACAGCACAGCGGCCTCAGCTTCGCGTTTTGTAATCACATACGGGCATTCGAGCAGGCCACCTGGGGGTGTCGCTTCATCCGCTGGAGCACCATCCGGCCTGAGGCCGATGGCGTCCACGCTCGAGACATGGATAAACTTCGCGCCAGCTCGTCTGGCTGCTCGTGCCATCGTGCGAGTGCCCTCGATATTCGCCCGTCGCATCTCGTCCAGATGCCGCCAGCCGAGGTGCACCATGGCGGCAGCGTGCACGACACACGACGCCCCATCAACGGCCTGCTGAACCAACCGTTCGTTGTCGAGTGTGCCGACGGCAGTCTGCAGGCGCAGGCCTTCCAGCGCACGATGACAGGTCGTTTCAGAACGCACCATCGCTCGCACGCTCTGGCCACGGCCGAGTAACAATCGCACCACGTTGTTGCCGACTAGGCCGGTGGCCCCCGTGACGAGGCAATCGACTGGGCTATTGAGCGAAGCTGGGTGGTATGCGCGGGATAGGCTTTTTGTGTTGGATGTTTCCGAAGCCGCGAGTTTCGCAGCCAATAAAAAGCGCTCGTTTGTAACGGAAAATGGGGCCATGATGGGATCGCCTCGAGAGCCTGTTTGTTTCAAGCTGGGTCGGTCGATCCTTCTACCGCACCCAGCCGCAATCATAGATCGGAAAAAAGTCCCATGCGACTTTGCCAAACCGATTTTTTTAACGTGCCGGAAAAAGAACGAGAATGGGGACTTTAATCGTGCAGGAAGTGAACGTTTTCCCCGTTGAAACCCGTTCCCAGCAAAAGCGGTTTCTACGGCTTCCATGGCAGATTTATCGGGACGATCCCTGTTGGATGCCCCCACTGTTGATGTCGCAGGAAGAACTGCTGGGCTTCCGTCCCTGTCCCTTTTATGAAAAGTCACGCAGCCAGTCGTTTCTGGCCACCCGTGGCGACCGGGATGTTGGCCGCATCACGGCGATCGTGAACGCAGGCCATATCGAGCGATACAACGAACAGCGAGGCTTTTTTGGTTTTTTTGAGTGCGAAGACGACACCGATGCAGCCAAGGGACTGTTCGATGCCGCCAAAGACTGGCTGCATGCACAGGGCATGCAAACCATTCGCGGGCCGGCCAATCCATCGCTCAATTATGAATGCGGCCTGCTCATCGAGGGCTTTGAAACGCCCCCCTTCTTTATGATGACGCACAATCCTCCCTACTACGGCGGACTTGTGGAGGCCAACGGTTTTGGCAAGGTGGAGGATCTCTACGCGTTCTGGGGCGAGATGTCGATGCTCGCCACGCTCGATGCGAAGCTCGGCACGATGGTGGAAGGAGTCAAGGAGCGGTTTGGCGTGACGGTCCGTCCAATCGACCGCACTCACTTTGACGAAGAGGTGCGGATGTTTTTGAACATCTATAACTCGAGCCTTCTCGGTACGTGGGGGTTTGTGCCGCTCTCCACAGGTGAGGTGCAGCACATGGCCAAGAGCCTGAAGCACTTGATCGTGCCCGAGTTGGCGTTGGTTGCCGAGGTGGACGGAAAGCCGATCGGATGCGTTTTCTGCCTGCTCGACTACAACCCCCGCATCAAGCAGATCAACGGCCGGCTGTTTCCATTTGGGTTTCTGCGGCTGCTCTGGAACAAGCGGGCCATCAAACGGATGCGGGCGATCAGCACGAATGTAATCCCGGAGTATCAAGCGTGGGGCATAGGGCTTGTGCTCCATGCGGCACTCGTGCCGAAGCTCTTCAACTGGGGAATGAAGGAAGTCGAATTTTCTTGGGTGTTGGAATCAAACCACCTATCCAAGCGCACGCTCGAACGGGGAGGCGCTCTGGTGACAAAAAAATACAGAATCTATCAGGACGATCCACCGGCGCCGGTTCCTACCTAGCGACTTCACCACGGCCATGGCGGAAACCCGGGGGGTTAAAAACTACCCAAGCGGCCCGCTACTGGCCGGATCGCTTGGGGCGGTAGCCGACGGTGCGGCGGTCGCGGGGTTGCTTGCCGGAGGGCTTCGCGGAGGCCTGCCCATGCCCGGAGGGCGCTTTTGGCGTCCCCCGGATGTGGTCGCCAGAAGTGGTTTCGGTAAAAGCGCGAGTGGCTTCGCTGCGTTTGCGGTCGAGGGCCTCGCGAGGCGGCCGTTCTGAGATGAGGCAGTCGCAGCCGGAGCCGATGAGTTCCTGACGGCCGGCTTGTTCGAGCGCGCGGCGCACCTCAAAATAGTTTTCTGGTTTGAAAAATTGCAGCAAGGCTCTTTGGGTGCGTCGGTCTCGCATGCCCTTGGCAATCTTGACGGGCTTTTTCGTCATCGGATCCAAGCCCGTGTGGTACATGCACGCGGCAATATCAAACGGGCTGGGGATAAAGTCCTGCACCTGATCGGGCTTGTAGCCGTTGCGTTTGAGAAAAAGCGCCAAATCAATCATCTCTTTGATCCCGCTGCCCGGGTGGCTGGCAATGAAATAGGGAACGGTGTACTGCTTCTTTCCAACCCGCTGGCTAGCGGCCTTGAACTCTTTGTCGAACGCGACGTAGTCGTCGGCCGACGGCTTCTTCATGAGCGACAGCACTTCCGGATCGGTGTGCTCTGGAGCCACCTTTAAGTGGCCGCCGACGTGGTGCGCGGCCAGTTCGGCAAGATATTCAGGGTCTCGACGAGCCAAATCCATTCGCACTCCGCTGGCCACCAGCACCCGCTTTACGCCAGCGACACTTCGGGCTTCCCGCATCACTTCCCGCAACGGTCCGTGATCGGTGCCCAGCAGTTTGCAAACGGTGGGGTGCACGCAAGAGAGCCGGCGGCACTTGGCCTCGACTTCGGGCCGGGTGCATCGCATCTGATACATGTTGGCCGTGGGGCCGCCGATGTCGGAGACGGTGCCCTTGAAGCCAGGTTGTTTTGCCATCAACTTGATCTCGGTGATGATCGACTGCGGCGAGCGGCTCTGGATGATCCGCCCCTCGTGGGCCGTGATCGAGCAGAACGTGCAGCCCCCGAAGCAGCCTCGCATGATCTGCACGCTGTGCTGCACGACTTCATAGGCTGGAATTCTGGCGTCGCCATATGAGGGGTGCGGAAGCCGCGTGTAGGGCAGGGCGTACACCTGATCCATCTCGTCTTGTTCCAGCGGCAAGGCTGGAGGATTGACAACGACCGCCTCGCGGCCATACCGCTGCACGAGACGGCGGGCATTGTGGGGATTGGTTTCCTGATGGCTGATGCGAGTCATCTCGCAAAAGGCAAGCGTGTCGCGCACGACCGATTCGTACTCGGGCAGGGTGAGTGTGTCGGCGTCGGCGGGTAATTCCTCGCTGGCCCCCAATCGGTACGCGATGCCTCGCAGACCCCGAAGATCCTTCGGAGTTTTTCCGGCAGCGAGTCCACGGGCCACATCCAGCACGGTACGCTCGCCCATTCCAAAAACCACCAGATCGGCCTTGGAGTCCATCAGGATCGACCGCCGGACGGTGTCGCTCCAATAGTCGTAGTGGGAAATCCTGCGGAGGCTGGCCTCGACGCCGCCAGCCACCACAGGCACACCAGGAAAGGCTTCTCGCGAACGCTGGCAGTATGCGAGCGTGGCGCGGTCGGGACGGCGGCCGATCTGTGCGTTCGGAGAATAGGCGTCGTCGTTGCGGACCTTTTTGTTGGCGGTGTAGTGGTTGATCATCGAGTCCATGTTGCCTGCAGAGATGCCGAAAAAGAGTCGGGGACGGCCGAATGTGCGCCACGGTTGGCAGGTGTTCCAGTCGGGTTGCGACAGCACGCCCACCCGAAACCCAGCCGCTTCTAGGAGTCGGGCGATCAGGCCGTTGGCAAAGCTGGGGTGATCGACGTAGGCATCGCCTGTCACAAGCACCACATCCACAGCGTCCCACCCGCGGCTGCGCATTTCGTCGCCAGTCATAGGCAGCGGCGGCCGAGGCAAACAATCCAGAACAAGGGGAAGCGGCATGGGTGAAAAGCGTGGGGTTGGCCTTAGGGGCAGTGGGCGTCCTTAAATCCATCTTCAGTCCCAGTGTACACCCATGAAAATGGCTTGGCAGAGGGGGGATGCGTTTCCCTCGGGCGTTTTCCACTGGATGGATCAGATTGTCGGCCATTCGTGTTTACGATCATTCTCTCGGGCGCCCCCCGACCCCATCGACGAGAATCGCTGCACGGACGGCCGGATCGCGATCGGGTTTTCCTCTCTCTCATCGAAGTATGTAGGATCGTGGCCCAGATCGCCCTTCTTCCCGACACTCCCCCACCATCATGTTTGAACCCGTCCGCGGCAAGCCAAACTTCCCAGAAATCGAAGCTGCGATCGGCCGATTGTGGCGCCAGAACGGCACCTACGCCAAGTCGCTCAACCAGCGACAAGGGGCCAAGCGGTTTGTTTTTTTCGAGGGCCCGCCGACCGCCAACGGAATGCCGCATCCCGGGCACTGCCTCACGCGCACGATCAAGGATCTCTATCCCCGCTACCGCACGATGCGCGGCGAATACTGCGAGCGGAAGGCGGG
>QWQH01000024.1 GCA_003670915.1 Planctomycetota bacterium
CCACTCCGGACAGTACCTGCAGGCGTACACTTGATGCATGGCACCACACGAACCACTCGATTGGAAAAATATCTTCGCGAAGGTCCAGAAACACGTTCCACTCGCCACACCCACTGCCAAGCCAGACGGGGCTGCGAAGCCCGATCGTGCCGCGACCCTGCGGGCCGAAACAGGCCGCCTCACGCACCTCGATGCAGAAGCCGCGCGGCAGATCGTGAGTCACTTTGCACGGCCGGTCAACGTGGTGAATGGCGAGGCTGATTACAACCTCGCCGATCCAATCGTGGCCACGTCGCACGGCCGTCTCTCGGTCGACCCGCTGCCGCCTCCAGTCGGCGATCTGTCACCGGCGAACCGCGAAGCGATCGGCCACTACGGCGTGCACCTCTACCTCGACGGCCTGCTGCATCTGCCGCTTTCGGTGGCTCGGGAACTCTCTCGCCATCGCGGACACCTCTATCTGGATGCGATCCGAACGATCACCGACGCGGTTGCCGCCGAACTCGGACAGCACAGGGGGGGCGGCCTATCGCTCAACAACCTTCGGCATCTTTCCACCGCCGCGTCGAGGTCTCTGGCCCAACACGAGGGAGAGTTGTCGCTGGATCGCATTCCATCTCTGAATCCGTGTCACGCAATCGAACTCTCGCAGCACGCCTCCTCGCTCTATCTTGGTCAATTAGCTGGTCTTTCATCGCTCTGTGCTGCGGCCCTTGCACAGCATCGAGGCACCCTCTTTCTCAACGGGCTCGCCGATCTATCCGGCCCGGTTGCAAGACACCTAGCCCGTCATGCTGGGCAGTTGCACCTGCACGCGGTCTCGATGCTCTCCGAGGAGGCTGCCGAGGCGTTGTCGTTGCGGCAAGGCTATCTCTGCCTGAAGGGTGTCTGCCAGTTACCGCCGCCGCAGGCCAAGTGGCTGTGCCTCCATCGAGGACCGCTGTTTCTCGGAGGGCTCTTTGCGATCAATGATGCCACCGCAGACTGGCTCGGCACGCACGTTGGCTCGCTTGAGATTCGTGTCAGCGACACCATCACCCACGAACAACTCATACAACTCACGAAGCACAAGGGGCCGCTGAGGCTCAATGGACTCCACACATTGAGCGTGGAACAGGCCCGCATACTGGCTGCGCAAAATGGATTTGCTGGGCTCACGCTCAACGACTTGAAACACCTGAGCCCGGCTGCCGCAGGCATCCTGTCACGCCATGCAGGCGGCGGCCTCTGGCTGGATGGCCTCACGAATCTCAGCGAAGAACTTGCCAGCCAACTCGTGAAACACCCGCTGCTTTCGTTAAACGGTATTGAAAGCGTGAGCGATTCCGTGGCACGCATCCTCTCCACGCACGCCGGCGGCACGCTCTCGCTGCGGAGACTTCGAGGCGTGAGCGACGCTGGATTTCGTCAACTCTGCAGCCATCCCGATATCGAATTGCCAACGCCGAGCAGTCGCACGATCGTTGCCAATCGACGTTGAATGAGCTATCCTCCAAAGCATGTCCGACATTCCGGATCCATTCGGCGAAAATCGCCGCGCAGATGGTGTTCTCTCCTGTCCCTTTACGGGTGAGGAAGTGCTCATGATCCTGCGCCACGGGGATGTCAAACGCGCCGCAAAGGACTGGGGGACGTTTAGTTCCGACGCCCCATTCCGCGTGCCCGTGCCCTCCGAGGAGAACCTTCGGACGATGCGACAACTGCCCATCGAGGTCGATCCCCCCGAGCAGACCGACTACCGAAAACTCGTCGAGCCATTCTTTCAGCGAGCCAAGGAACCTGCCTTCCAGTCACACATTGAAAACCTCATCCGCGACCTGCTCCGAGAAGCGATGGCACTCGATTCCATGGAGATCGTCAACGGGTTTGCGTTGCCGCTGCAGTCGCGGGCGCTGGCTGTGCTGCTCAATCTGCCACAGTCGCAGGCCGACACCTGGATCGGCTGGGGCATTCATGTGTTTCACGGGGCTGGTGGCAATCAGGGCGCCGGCTTGGAGGCGTATCACAACGCTCAGTTAGACCGGGCCGAGGCCAACCCCGGCGATGATTTCTTTAGCCTGCTCACCCAGGCAATCTACCGCGGGCGGCGGCTGACACGCGACGAGATGATGGGGTTTGCGAATCTCACGTTTGCAGGTGGCCGCGACACGATCATCCACACCGTTGCCTGCGTGATCCACTATCTTGGAACGCACCCCGAGTCACTCGAATTCCTGCGGGAGGACCCGAGCCGCATCATCCATGCCAGCGAGGAATTTTTCCGGGTCTTTATGCCGCTCACACACATCGGCCGCGTCTGCCCTGTGGAGACAGAAGTTCACGGTGTCACTGTCAAAGCCGGGCACCGCGTTTCCTTGGGTTGGGCGTCGGCGAACCTCGACGAGGAGGCGTTTGAATCTCCCCGCGACATCCGTCTCGACCGCAAGCCCAACCCGCACGTCTCCTTTGGATTCGGTGCCCACCTGTGCCTTGGGGCACCGCATTCCCGCACAGTGCTGCGAGCCCTGCTGTCGCTCTGCTGCGAGCATATCAAACGCATCACAATTCTTGACGCGCACGACCGGATCGAGCACACAGCCGCCTATGAGCGGCCGCTGGGGTTTGAGTCGCTGACCGTTGCCATGGAAGCAATCGAGTGACATTCTCCTGCGATGGCTGGAATTGACTACAGTTGGTTGTGATCGCGGAGCCATGCGGCCGTTTGTCGCAGGCGTTCATCGAGCGTGGCCACGGGGGCGAAGTTGAGTTCGTCGCGGGCCTTCCGGCTGGAGGCTGCCCAACTGCCGGCCGTTGCTTCGCGAAGCTTGTCGGGCGACACGATGCTGGCCTGACCAAGCAGGTTCCAGAATGCCTCTATTGCAAAACTCGTTGGCATCGCGAGCAGGAGCGGCAACGGCAGCACAAGCACGCTGCGGTTGAGCGAGGCTGCAATCCGCCGGCCGAGTTCCGCATAGGTGGGATGCACGCGGTCGTCGCAGGCGTTGTAGGCGCCCTGGCCGTCGTGGCTGGCAGATAGTGAGGGCGAAAGGCATTCGCCGCGGCCTGCCGCAGCCACGAGAAGGTCGACCAAGTCAGCCACGTGGATCAACGACAGCGGCCCGTCGCGAAACCACGTCAGATGCAGGTGCATGAGATGGATCATCTGAAACATCGCCGCCACCTTTGTGTCGTGCTCCCCAAACACGATAGCCGGACGCAGGATCGTGATGGGCAGGCGGTCAGCGCGTTGCCGCAATTGGATCTCGCCAGCGAGTTTGCTCTGTCCGTAGAGCGACACAGGCTGCAAGGGATCCGATTCGTCGCGGATGTCACGGCCGTGCGGAACAGGACCCGCGGCGGCAAGCGACGAGACGTGCACGAACCGTGGCGGCGAGCCAGTTGCCGCACAGGCGTCGGCGAACTCTCCGACAGCGTCGCCGTTAACGGCAAAGAGTTCAGTGCGGCTCCGCGCAGCGACGAGTCCACCCAAGTGAAATACCGTGTCGCAGCCAGATAAAGCGGACTGCCAACGGACGGTATCGGCAAGGCTGCCTTCGACCAACCGCACGCCGTCTCGCTTCAAATGCGCAGCCCGTTGCGGAGATCGTACGAGGCACCGCACCTCGCAGCCAGATTCGACCAGCGCATCGGTGAGATGCCGACCGATGAAGCCGGTCGCGCCTGTGACAAAGACGTTGTGCATGATGTGCGTGACTCTGGGGGAAGGACAATCTTCACTCTGCGTGAAGAACATCATCGACACAAGATGCTCCTCGCTGGCGGCATCGGCTCTAGGATTCGATGACAACAGTCACCCCAGTGGGGCAAAGTCTTGACGTCATTTATGGAGGCGAGACTTTCCACAACGCCGTTTCACTCCGCAGATACACGCTCCCATCTGCCACCGCAGGCGTGGCAGTGAATGTGCCAGGCAGTTGGTTCTCCGCAAGGATCGTGGGCTCACCGTCGGTCGACACCACAAATGCTTTGCCGCTCTGATTCACTGCCAGAATCGTCGTGCCCGCCACGATCGGACTGGCCCAGAATGGACCGGTGAGCCGAACCTGCCCGCGGAGAAGGCCGTCTGAAGCGTTCCCAATACTCAGCACACCAGCCCGGTTGATGCATGCGACCCAGTCGCCCCACGCCAGTGGACTGGCGATTCCACAGGACAGCTTCGTGGATCGCCACGCCGGCTTGGTATCGCCAGTGGCAGCCGTGACCGCAGCGATCCCATCGTGGGGCACATACAGCCTGTTGCCGATTGCCGCGGCCATAGGAATCGACTCGCACGCTCCTTTCCACGACCACACCAGTTGCCCGTCGGCGGCCTGCCGCAGTTCGAGCCCACTGGGATTTTGCAGGAGCACACACTCAGTTTTTTCGCGGCTACCACGTTGCGGCACACTCATCGCAAGCGGGGATGACCAGCTCGCAATCTTCTCCCGCGACACGCTCCAGCGATCTTCGCCCGTGACCGCATCAATCCCAGCGGCGAAGGCATCCCCCTGGCAATCGATTTGTACGACCACTGTGCCGTCGATGATCCGAGGGCTTGCCGCCATGCCCACGTCGTTGCCGCTGCGAGGATGTTCCACAGCCAAGTTCCGCTGCCAGAGGAGTCTGCCCGCCATATCAACTGCGAACAGATCGCACGACGAATAGATCGCGACGATTCGGGTGCCGTCGCTGGCAGGCGTTCCGGCGGCCACAGCGCTTGTCGGATGGCAGAGCGTGCGTCCGGCGGCCCAGAACGTGCGATGCCACCGGATGTGGCCCGTGCCCTTGTCCAACGCGAGTATGTGAAGTCGATCCTGCCTGGCGCCGCTCGATGCCGTGACCACCACCAGATCGCCCACGACGATCGGGCTCGAAGCTCCCCTTCCAGGCAATTCGGCCTTCCACGCAATGCCGTCGGATTCGCTCCACCGCATGCGAATCGCATCGCCTTGTGCCACGCCCCGGCCCAGTGAGCCGCGAAACTCTGGCCAGTCGGCCGCTGCAGCTGTCCACGCAATGGATGCGACGCTGGCAAACACAATCCACCGGATCGATGCGTGCCGCGTCGAAGTGAAGGATCTTTTCCTGCGGCGCATGATCTTCTTACTCCGCATCGGATCCACCCGCATTTTTTTTCTGTGTGGCCAGCGGTTTTCCAAGGGCATCGCAAATCCGCAATTGAAATTTCCAATCCACTGCCCAGGGTTCGGTCTGCTCGTTTTGGCAGCACTTCACCATCACGGTATTCGCCCCATTGTGGAAGTCGGCTGTAGCAACGTATTGGTCGATTGCCTCTGACGCATGGTAAATCTCGTGGCTCATCACGGGCGTGCCGTTCACCCACACCGCCACAGCGCAGGGGCTCCCGATCCGCACCTCGGCCGGCCCAGCGTGCGGCATCTGCACCGTGGCAACGGCGTAGGCAAGTATCCCCTTCTTCAGTTCGACGGCGGCATTGAGATCGATCCCGCCGTGCTTATCGGCCGACTCAATGGCCTTCCAGCCTGTGGTGTGAACCGCACCTCCTTCTTTCGTTTCTGGAAGATAGGCTTTTGCAAACCCGACGCCCTTGGCATTGTCAAAGGCCTCGCTGACCCGCCAGTTTCGTACGAAACCAAGCACAGTAGCCACATCCATTCGCTCGCCGTGCTCCGAAAGCCACTCAACGATTGGCTCGATTTGATCCACGTCACGCGCGGAGGCGAGGCCCCTTCGGTAGGCATCCCGCTGCGTCGTCTCATTGGCTTGGGCTACCGACACCAGCAGTTTTTCCACCGCCGCTCTGCGCAGATCAAGCGCGGGATCGTCGAGCATGGAGTCGAGCAGGGCGGCGGCCCGAGCCCCGTCCCGAGCCTTGATCCAACCGAATGCCAAACTGCGCGCTCGTGTCGCGTGCGTGGCATCGCCCACGAACAGCGCAAGCGCATTCACTGGCACTGCATCGCCCAACCGATCCACGGCTCGATCCAGACCGCTGGCTAGCCAGTTGGCACCAGCCGGTGTGGCAGAAACAAAAGCCGACAGGCACGGTACAACCCAAGCGGCAGGCAGGCTGGAGATGGAGTCAGTTTTCGCGGCGTATGGGGACTGCCCATCGGAACCCGTGGCGTGGGCCAGTTCGTAACAGATTGCCACGGCCTCGCGCACGCTTTGCGGGGGCATCGACTCTGCACGCGACGCTGGCACAAACAACACGTCACACGCGACGGCAAGGGCCACCGCAGTGAGCACGGGCAGGCGGGGTACATTCATCGTGCTTTGCAGATGGGTTCTCCTCGTCTTTGAGAGCATTCTTCGGCCCGCTCAAACCCGGCGCGTTTCAAAGCCACCATGGCACCAAAAGACTACCATGCCGAAGAGTCGCCGTTTCCAGATTGTCACCAACCCACGCCATGCACCATGCTCTTAGCCATGCGCTCTCCAGCACACGATCCGTCGGCCATCTATCGCCCCAGAGACTGCCTCGCGGCGGTCGATTGCCTCTGTGCAGCCATTGTGCATCTGGATTTCTTCACCCGGCTAGATCGGATGCCTGGAAATCTGGCGGACATCTGCCAGAGCCTTGGCACGATGGCCCGCCCCACCGATGTGATGCTCACGCTCTTTGCGGCCAACGGTTGGATTGCCTGCGACCCCAACGGACAGTTTCGCACGACCGATCACGCCAAAGAATTTCTCGTGGAAGGATCGCCCTTCGACGCTCGTTCGTATTACGCCAGCATGGCCGACCGGGCAGGCGTAGCTGATTTTCTCAAGGTGCTCCGCACCGACAAGCCGGCCAACTGGCCTGGCGCGGATGGGGAGGCCGATTGGCATGCCGCCATGCGAACCGATGCATTTGCTGAATCATTCACTGCCGCGATGGACTGCCGTGGCCGGGTGATGGGCCCCGCACTGGCGATGGCTATTGACCTGCGAGACGTTCGCACTCTGCTCGACGTGGGCGGCGGTTCGGGCGTCTACGCGATTGCGTGCGCCGAGGCCTATCTGCACCTGCAAGCCATCGTGATGGAATCGCCACCGGTGGATGCGATTGCACGTCGCACGATCCAAGCGGCCACGCTCGCCAACCGCATCGGCGTTGTGGCAGCCGACATGTTTACCGCCGCGTGGCCAGCCGGTTGCGATGCCCACCTCTTCTCCAACGTGCTGCACGACTGGGACGAACCCGACTGCCGACGGTTGATAGACGCCAGTGCGGCGGCGCTCCCCGAAGGCGGGCGGATTTTGATCCACGACATGCTCCTCAACGACGACAAAACGGGCCCCCTGTGGGCGGCGGAATATTCGGTATTATTGGCCACCGTGACGCAGGGACGAATCTATTCAACTGCGGAGATCCGCGGATGGCTCGCAACCGCTGGATTCAGAATCGTAAAGCACGAGCCAACGGCTTTGAGTCGCAGCGTGATCGAAGCCCGCCGCGACTAACGCGGCCTCGGGCTTCTAGAACGAGGATGCCACCCACAGGTGCGCTTGTGCGTGCTGCGGCCAGTCCAGACACCATCAGAAATCCGGCGATGGCCAGAGCCAAGCCGCTTGGCTCTGGCACAACCTGCACGATCTGACCGTTATAAAACGACAGATCAGCAGAGTATGTCTGGTTTCCAAAGACAGCCGTGCTGCTGGGTTGCCCAGAGTATTGGACAACGGCCAGCATGATGCCGGCGAGTTCCCAGGCCGAACCATTCTTCACGAAGACAGCCCCGCCTGAATCACCCGTGGCAGCGAGGGATTCGCTGGATGGGTAGAAATCATTAAACGTGGTTGCCAACAGCTGTGCGTCGAATGCGCCAATCGCGCTCCAACCCTCCAGTGCAATCGCATTGGTTCCCCATCGCATGGTGCGGGTGTTGAGCGTCGCATAGCCTGCGAAGTTTGGGTTGCTCGAGGTCGCCGTCCATACATATGGATCGGAAGCGGTGTTGACCGACCACGAAGCGTAGGCTCCACGATCCAACCCTGCGCCGACCATCGTCACTGCCTTCTGCAACGCCGGCGTGCTGGTCGCGATCCTCAGTGCGGGCAGGCCAGGGTCGGCCGTGAGTTGATACATATAGAGATCGGTGAGCGTTGACTTGCCGCTGGCCCCGGCATTGGTGAGTTGAAAGCCGGTGCCTGCCGCCATGGTGTAAGTGGCACCACCAAGCAGGATGTCGCCGCCACCCACATGGCTGGCTGTAAGCACCCAAAGGTTGCCCAGATACACCCCGGTGCCAATCCCACGCACGCCCACATTCTCCCAGCCTGGGTTGTCGCTGGGGGCCGTCGTATTGCCGGTGCCGGTGACCGTGTTCACGATGACGCCAAAGACAGACTGCTGGCCTGAGAGTTGGCACACAAGGCAGACAGCCATGGCACAGGCCACCCGCGTGAACCAAGAAGCCCTCGTTGCGAGTGGGCGTACGCTCTTCACGCTACGTGACTCCACCATCGATTCCTCGAGTTGTACGCTCGAGTACTCTACGCCTAAAGCAAACGAAAAGCGAGCAAAAACTCGAATGGTCCGGGTCAGGCTCAAAGGTCTTGGCTGCCATCTACCGACAGCGTGCGGCGCACGCTGGCAAACCATGCCATCGCCCCACCCTGCGTGAATTCCGCTCCCGGAATCCCCGCAACAGATTCAAACCTCGCCGTCTGAATCTGCTCGATCTGCCAACCCTCAGCGAAGGTTGCCCGCAACTCCCCTTGGCTCACTCTCCGCGGCCCATGGCTGCCGGGTTCGGCATTGGAGAAGCACAACAAAAAGAGATGCGCACCGGGTTCCAGCAGATTGGAAAGAGCAGCGACATAGGCAGCCCGACTGGAGTCGTCAAAAACGTGAAACAGTCCGCAATCGGTGACACTGTCAAACCGCTCAGGAATCTGTCCGATGGCCAACGCATCCATCTGTAGAAAGTTGACCGTGAGGCCCCGGTCGCTTGCCTTCTGCTTAGCCCGCTGGATTGGCCCGGATAAAAAATCGATTCCTGTCACGGTGCAGCCACGCTCGGCCAACCAGAGGGATAAGTCGCCTGTGCCGCAACCGATGTCGAGCACACGGCAACGGTGGCCGTTGGGCAGACGTGTGATGGCTTGTTCCGCTTCCAAAAACACCCGCTGCGGGCGGCCAATATCCCACGGCACTCGCGGGGCGGCATAATATGCTTCAAATCGCTCACGAGGCGGCATCAAAGGATCATGCGACATCGTGCGGTGCCCCTGAAAAGAAAAGCTCGTTTCACGACTCGAGCGCTTTGAGGCCTTTGGTCATCTTGCCGGTGCGGCCGTTGACCAACACATCGATCACGCCAGTCTCCACACGGTAGAGCCAGCCGTGAATGCGGGGAAGTGAGCCCTTCTCGTGCATGTTTTTAATCAGAGCGAGGCTCTGCAAGTGCTTGATCTGAAGCTTCACGTTTTCGGCGGCGAGCACTTCCAACTTTTGCTCGCGAGAGAGTTTGTGTTTTTGGGCGATTTCATCTGTGATCACCTTGGCTCCCGAAGCGATGCAGAGCCAGTCGGCGATATAATTTTCGTGCACTCCATCCTCGATCGCAGCAATGCCGCCGCAGCGGGTGTGGCCGCAGACGACGATGTCGTCGATTTTCAAGTGCACGATGCCGTATTCGAGAATCGATGAGATATTGACATCGTTGAAGGCCACGATATTGGCCACGTTACGGTGGACAAACATCGTTCCCGGCCGCGAACCTGTAATCACGTCCTCGCTGACGCGGGAATCAGAGCAGCCAATCCAGAGAACTTTGGGCGACTGCCGAGCCGCGATGGTGCGGTAGTACTTTTCGTTTGGCTTAAATTCACCGGCAACAAACTTTGCGTTGCCTTTCAGTAATTTATTGATCATGCAGCGATTCCTCTCATGGCGGCAGAAGCAAGATGGGCTCGGGACTGTTGCCGGCAATCTGCCCGGCAGGCATTCGGAGTAGACTACCCACGAAGTGCCGGGAGTCTAGCCTGCTTTTTTTGCTCTTGCCTGACACCCTTGCCACACGCCACTCTTGAGACTGTTTTTTGAATGAAATGCGGGCTCGGCTCCCATCTTTCGAATCCCTCTGCCTCGTGAACTGCGGATAGACCGACAGACATGCTCACGGATTTCACATCATTGATGACCCACTGGCAGTCTATTCTGACGGCCGCCGTTCTATGCGTCACGGTTGGAATGCTGCTCTTTGTTCAGAGGGCTCCCGACATGGTGATGATCGGCGGCGTCGTGGTGCTCCTAGCAGCGGGTGTGCTGACGCCGGAGGAGGCCCTCAAGGGCATGAGTAACGAGGGAATGCTCACCGTCGCTGCGCTGTTTGTCGTGGCTGCGGCGGTAGA
This sequence comes from Planctomycetota bacterium, assembly GCA_003670915.1. Classification (GTDB taxonomy): domain Bacteria; phylum Planctomycetota; class Planctomycetia; order Pirellulales; family UBA1268; genus BAIKAL-G1-2R. The sequence continues at coordinate 10,306 of QWQH01000024.1, forward strand.
ACGCACAGGCGCATTGGCCACGGTCGTTGATCGAGGGCTAGGCCGCCCTTCGTCGCTGGCCTCAGCGCAGCTGCGCACGATGGTGGCTCCTGCGGCACTCTCGGCCTTCATAAACAACACGCCTGTAGTGGCTTTAATGGTGCCGGCCATTCGCGACTGGGCAAAAAAGCATCGTTTGAGCGTTTCAAAATTGCTCATGCCGATGAATGCCGCCGTGGTACTCGGGGGCTTGTGCACGCTCATCGGCACGAGCACCAATGTTGTGGTCAGCGGTCTAGTGGCCGCGAGGCGGGGGCATCCGCTGGGCATGTTCGACATTACATGGCTGGGCGTGCCGCTGTTAGTCGCGGGGTTCGTCTATCTCTTGATCGCCAGCAAGTCGAAGTATTTACTAAAGGATCGACGACCCGCCGTGAGCCAGAGCGATGACCTCCGCCAGTATGCTGTCGAGATGCTCGTCGAACCGGGAAGCCCGTTGATTGGCCGCACCATCGAGGAGGCTGGCCTGCGAGGGTTGGAAGGGCTCTTCCTCATGGAGATCGACCGTGGCGGGCACGTGATGGCGGCAGTTGCCCCGAGTGAACGGCTCGAAACGGGCGACCGACTGGTCTTTGTGGGAGTGGTCGATTCCGTCGTGGAACTGCAAAAACTTCGCGGACTGCGGCCAGCCACCGAACAGGTGTTGATGCTCAACGATCCGCGTTCGGAACGCGTGCTCATCGAGGCCGTTGTGTCAAACACATGCCCGCTGGTGGGGCGTACGATCCGTGAAGGTCGGTTTCGCTCGACGTACGATGCGGTCGTCATCGCCGTGGCCCGCAACGGTGAACGGTTGGAGATGAAGATTGGCGACATCTCGCTTGAGCCCGGCGACACATTGCTGCTGGAAGCCAGCCCAAACTTTCTGGAACGCCAGCGATCCAGTCGCCACTTTTATCTTGTGAGCGAACTGAGCGGTTCCACGCCTCCTCGCCACGATCGCGCCTGGATCGCCTGCACCGTCCTGGTGGCCATGGTACTAGCAGCCACATTGGAACTGGTGCCGATGGTTGCAGCGGCACTCTTTGCCGCTGCAACCGTCGTCGCCACCCGCTGTATTTCGTCCAGCGAGGGCCGTCGTGCCATTGAATGGGAGTCGCTTTTGCTCATCGCTGCCAGCTTTGGCTTAGCCAGGGCTCTCGACAAAACAGGCTTGGCCGAAAGCATTGCACAATCCACAATCGCCGCCGCGGGCGACCATCCTCACGTCGTCTTGGCGGCGATTTATTTTGTGGCAATGCTGTTCACCGAATTGATGAGTAACAACGCTGCCGCTGTGCTCATCTTTCCAATTGCCTGGCAGACGGCCACCGACATGGGTGTGAATCCCATGCCGTTTGTGATGGCGATTACCGTGGCGGCCAGTTGCGGCTTTGCCACTCCGATGGGCTACCAAACAAACCTCATGATCTACGGACCTGGCGGCTACAAATTCAGCGACTACGTGCGGTTCGGCGGACCGCTGAACCTGCTGGTCATGGCAATCACTGTGGCCCTCGCCCCTCTTCTCTGGCCATTTTAAATACTTCTCATCGTGCATCCTTACTTTATTCGACTCCCTGAGGGGCCTGCGTTCCCCGCCCGCGCTGCGGTGATCCTCGATTCGTTTTGCCGGTTGCTTGGCCACGAACTTGTGGAACGGTCGGGGGATGCATCGCTGGATGCCCAACGGCTCTTTGAACTGCCGCAAGGAGTCTTGGCTCACGATCTGTCGCAGCCTCCGCTACTCGACTGGGCTAACCTCGCCGCTGCCGACGCCTTTGATGCATTACCTGCCACGCTGCTGGGGCGACCATCGGCCGACACCACCCCTGCCGATGAGACAGCCGACCGCCAACACCTCTTTGAAATGCTCCGGAGGCAGGGCTTTGTAACGGGCTATTGCGGCACGCGAGTGTCGCTTGCGGGTCGGCGTTTTGCGATTCAAAATGTGACGGTGCTTGCACTGCACGATGGGCTCGGCAATCCCGCAGGCCACGCGGCCATCATCGGCTCAATCGGCCCGGAAACAGCCCCATGAACGGATGTTACTGGCAAAATCTTTCCAAAGCCTGCTCCGCACCGTACGTTGGGTGTCATTGGCGACTCCGATCGATACCCTCCGCGAAAGCTCGCATGAGCGATCATGAGCGATATTCTCTTCCATTACTACCGCGTCAATCCCACGACGTGGTTTTACCTTTCGTCGCTCTTGTCGATTGCGCTGTTCTTCAAGTTTAACCGACTTTGGAGCGTGCGCAATCTGGATTTGATCGGACTTGTGCTCTTGGCCCCAGGACTGCTGGCAGTGGAATACGGTGGCTATAAGGCCAGCACCGCCGCCCAGCAACTCGGCTTTATCTGGATCTTTGCCGTGTCGGGTGCATTCATCATACGCATGCTCGTCGACTCCCTGATGGTGCGACGTCCCCTCCTGGAGACAAACCTCACCATCGGGGGAATGGTGTTCTTGGGGATCTCGCTCTTGGTATTTCTCTTGGCCAATGTCATCGCCACACGGCCCCAACGCGATGATTTGGCCGGTGCTGCATCGGCCACGCGACTGGAAGCAGGCGATGCCGAAATCAATGCCGACCAACTCACTCGGCTCGGCCCAGGCTATCCCCTCCTCTTTCTGCTTCCGCAGATTTCGACACAACGCATTTTCTCGCCCACCGCCGATGGAGCCGACAACGCCGATGCCCGCGATTCGAACCGACGAGTCGTGCACGAAAACACTGCCCGGGTGATGGCCATCCTCTCTCAGGTCGCCATTGTGGCTGGAATGATCGTGATCGGCTGGCTGCACTTTGAAAATGCAAAGCTCGGGATCGCCGCAGCGGTCCTCTACCTGCTTCTGCCCTACACGGCCATCATGACCGGGCGAGTGGATCACGTGCTGCCAGGGGCATTGATTGTGTGGGCCGTTGCGGCCTACCGACGGCCGCTCGTGTCCGGCGGACTCATTGGCTTGGCTATTGGCACGATTTACTATCCAGTTTTTCTGCTCCCGCTGTGGTGCAGTTTCTATTGGGAGCGAGGGTTTCGCAGGTTTGTGCTTGGCATCGCTGCAGCGATTCTGTTGCTCGTCATCGGACTGTGGCTTACCTCGCCCGATGCCGACGTATTTACCGGCCAATTGCGTCAGATGTTCGGATGGATTTTCCCCAATGAAGTGTTGCTGGAAGGATTTTGGGCGTTGCCCTCGAACGATGCTGTCTTTCGACTTCCTGTGCTGGCCGCTTTCATTGCCATGATCGCCACGCTGGCCATCTGGCCGGTACCGAAAAATCTGGGCACGCTTTTAAGTTGCTCCGCAGCAGTGCTGCTGGGCAGCCAATTTTGGAAAGCCCACAACGGAGGGCTGTTCATGGCCTGGTATCTGCCGGTGCTCTTGCTGGTCGTGTTCAGGCCAAACCTTGAAAACCGCGTGGCACTGCTGGTGCTCGGCGCCGAGTGGTTTCCAAAGCAACGCACCGCTGGTTCAAAACCCGCCGTCTAATTTTTTGACGCTCCGCCGTGGGTCAAAGTCCGCCGGAGAGTCACGGTTGGCCAGCCACGCCCGCCATGCTGCTGCATTCCACTCGAAGTTTGCCCCGGTGAGTGTTACAAGCGATTCGAGCACGCGGTCGTTTTTCGCGACGACCGTGACTCGCTTCGCACCGCCTCCCATGGAGAGGCCACCGCCGGAGGGCGTGAACGTGGCGCTCGTGGAACCCTCCGGGGTGCCGTCGCCTACCACGGCTGTGTGTTCGGTCTGAAGGGCATTGATGAGCGGCCCCACCGCCGAGGATGCTCCCAGCCTCCCGAGTGCTTCAGCCGCGCGGTTGATCCGGGCGTTGTCTGCTCCCGAGAGGGCCGCCACAAGCGACGGCACCGCCACGTGCGGCCCACGTGCCAACAGACGCTCCGTGGCTGCAATTCTCGTTTCGGGATCTGGGTGATCGATGGCTACCGCGATTAAAACAGTTGCGGCATCGCCGGAACGAATGCGAGATAACGCCTCGATATACAAACTCCGCACGCGCCACGCTCCTTCGTGTGAAAGGGCTTTGGCCAGTGCCGGCACAGCAAATGGATCGGCAATCTCTCGGATTTCCTCGGTGGCACGGTCGGCCTGCGCGGGCACATCGAGCTTTTTCCGCAGCCGTTCCAGACGCACGACCCATTCCTTCTGCGCCAGCGTCGCGCGAGCCCCGCGCTCGATGAGTTCGATCTCCTGCACCGTGCGCCACGCACCGTTGGACCGCACGAGCCCTCGCTCGGCCATCCACTCCTGCTGGCTCTTCCGTGGTTCTCCCCCAGCGGCGTCGTGCGCGAGGACCGCTGTGCCAAGAGCCATCGCCCACACTGCCAAGCAGTCGGCCCACAGGGCTGGCGGACGTCGGGATCGCAAACGCATAGCACGCTCCAGTCAACGACAATAGCCTATCGTTTGAAGGAAAGGAAACCCCGTTTCCCACGTTTTCGTTACGGCACCAAAGCGGGATAACATTGCGGAATTCGCACACTACAATCCGCTGGCTGCATCTTGAATGGCCGCCACATAGAATGAAAAAATCCGAAAGATGACCAGCACGATGAGGCCAGCCACGATTGCCCATACAGCAAACCCCGCCCCTTGAGCGGCAGCTTCAAAACCCACGCGGGCTTCGTCGTCACACTCTCCCGCGAGCCGGTCGAGCACCTCGGCGGTGCTGCCCGTGAGTTCGCCGACGTCCACCACCTCCAGCAATCGCTCTGGGAATTGCCGCGATTCCCGAAGCGCTTCGGCAAGCGTGGCTCCCGAACGCAAATGTGTTTCGATTCGCTTTTGATCCAGCCTGATGCCTGGAGCCGCCGCCGAAGCCAGGCTGACGAGCCGGCCAATATCCAGCCCTGAAGCGCTTGCCAGCGAGGCAGCGCGGCACCACGCCGCAGCCTCGTTGGCACGGGATGCAGCCCCGACAACGGGTATCCGATCCACAACGTGTCGCACGATGCCACGGTTGTGCCAACTGGCAAGTGCCCGCTTGAATGCGAAACCCGCGGCCACTGCAATGCCGAACAGGCATAGGAGATAGATCGTCAGCCCTTTTGCGCCTGACAACCCAATCCCCAACACATCCACTGGCCTGTTCTTGGCATCCCGAATGAAACCGGCCAGTAGAATCATTCCGCCCACAACGGCAATCGCAGCGGCCAATTGAAACGCTGGCCAAACCAGGCTCCCGACTAAAGCCCGGCTCGTTCGTACCGTATGGCGCAGGGCCGCAGCAAGCTGCCCGAGCGTTTCGGCTTCGTGTCCGGTCTGATCCCCCACGGCCACCATCGCACGCACCAACGGCGGGAATGTCGTGCCTGCCTCCTGCATTGATGCCGACAGGCTGGAGCCCTGTGCAAGCGACCAAGAGACTCTTTCCATGGCCGGCTGCCATGCGGCTGGCACTCGAGATATTTCGCTGGCCCATGCACGCCTCAGATCGATGCCCGCCGAAAGCCCAATGGACAGGCGGCTCAACACATCTGCCAGGAGTCGTAACGGCATCTGCTTCGTGAAACGCATCGGCCCACCATTGCTCGAAAGCGACATCCACAAACGATCACCGCCGCCCGTGCCATGTGACCGCATGACCCACGTCTTTTCGGGTTCGTGTGCCAGCGGGAAAGCCAATCCTTTTTGCCAGTGCTACGGGATCGTTGACCGCATCGTGCAGCCTAGCACGCTCTTTTTCAACAGCCTGCTAACACATGGCCGCAGCATCTGGTAAAAATTGCTCCGCAGGCCACAGCCTCGGTCGGGGCATGCCCAACTCCTCTGCCCAACCATCCCGTTTCCTGCGTTGTCTTTTTTTCCTCTCTGCTCTGCACCGCTTTGCACGCCATCTCATGAAAGTTCAGGCCGCCCAGCCCATTCGCGTTCACCTGCCAACTGTTGTCGTGGTGGGAGTTGGCCTCATCGGAGGCTCGGTGGGGCTGGCCGTGCGATCCAGAATGCTCTCTGGCCGGGTGATCGGCGTGGGACGTTCATCGGCCTCGCTGTCAGAGGCAAAAGGCTGTGGAGTTGTCACGGAAACGTCCACCGATCTCTCTCGCGCAGCAGCCGAGGCCGACATCGTTGTGGTGGCGACTGGAGTGGCTGCGATCCCCGAGTTGCTGGAGCAGATCGATAAGGCGGTGCGGCCCGGCACGCTCATCACCGATGCCGGCAGCACGAAGGCCTCGATCGTCGCCGCTTGGGAAAAACGCCGTCGCTGGCGACGGGGACGATTTGTCGGTGGCCATCCGATTGCTGGCAGCCATCGTCGCGGGCCAGCCGCTGCCGCGGCCGATCTCTTCACAGGTCGCGTCACCGTGGTCACGCCCTCCAAGAACACGCCAGCGGCCGATGCGGAAGAGGTGGGCGGCTTCTGGGCGTCGCTGGGTTCGACGGTGTTCATGATGACGCCTCGCGAACACGATTCCATGCTGGCTGCAACCAGCCACGCCCCGCACGTACTGGCCGCTGCCATTGCCGCCGCCACACCGCCAGAATCGCGGCAGTTGACCGCTGGTGGCTGGCGCGACACGACCCGTATCGCTGCAGGCGATCCGGATCTGTGGGCCGACATCCTGCTGGACAATGTGGCCGCTGTTGCCAAAGCACTCTCACGGATTGCCGGCAATGCTGAAAAAATACTCGAGGCGCTCGAGAAGAATGATCGAAAAAAACTCGTGTCGCTGCTCAAGCGAGCCAAGGAAGACCGCGATGCTGTGGGAAGTTGACGTTCATCTCGTGGATGCGAATGCCGATCACACGGCACGGGCGATTGTGACCGGTGCGGCCGAACTGGGAATCGCTGCATGCAGCCAGGCCCGAACAGCTGTTGGCTGGCTTATCGAAGGGGATCTCACCCGCGCCGATGTGGAGCGACTTGCCGCTAGACTACTGGCCGATTCGGTCACCCAATCCTTTGTCATTGCCGCAGTTGGCGAGCAGCAACTCATGTCTGGGCCAGCCGAACTGCCCACTGTCGTGCACGTGCTCCCGCGAGCTGGCGTCACCGATCCTTCGGCCAAAAGCGCCCAAGAGGCGATGGCCCTTCTCGGCTTGCAACCAACCCATGTGCGCAGCGTTCGCAAGTATTGGCTGCCTCCATTGCATGCGGTCGATACCGAGCGGTTGGCTTGGAAGTTGCTTGCCAGCGAGGCCATTCACGATGTGGTGGTTGGGCCACTGCAACTCACAACGCTGGCTGGGGCCCGAGAATGGATTTTTTCGCAAACGTCTGTGCCGCTCAACGGCCTTGACGATGCGTCGCTTGAGCATCTCAGCCGAACGCGATGCCTCGCACTGTCGGCCAGCGAACTCCGAGCCGTGCGAGACCATTTTCAATCGATTGGACGAGAGCCGTTTGAGATCGAATTGGAGACCATTGCACAAACCTGGAGCGAGCACTGCTGCCACAAGACGCTTGGCAGTCCGATGGACCATACGGGGCCCGACGGCGAGAGCCAGTACGACAACCTTCTCAAGGAGACCGTATTTGCCGCCACACAAAAGGTACGAGAGTCGCTCGGCGCAAGCGACTGGTGCGTGAGCGTGTTTCGCGATAATTCTGGCGTCGTCCGATTCGATGGCGACCACGACATCTGCGTGAAGGTGGAAACGCACAATCATCCTTCCGCGATCGAACCCTATGGCGGCGCGGCAACTGGCTTGGGCGGCGTGATCAGGGATGTGCTTGGCACGGGACTCGGCGCCAAGCCGATTGCCAACCTCGATGTCTTCTGCGTTGGGCCCCCAGACACCCTCCTAGCTGACCTGCCTCCCGGCGTCATTCACCCGCGTCGGCTGCTCTCGGGCGTGGTCGCGGGCGTACGGGACTACGGCAACCGCATGGGCATTCCCACGATCGCAGGCGCCGTTGTCTTTGATGCTGGCTACACCTGCAACCCGCTCGTTTTCTGCGGCACGGTTGGAATTATGCCCCGCAACTCTGCCGACGCGACGGTAAAATCAGGCGATCTGGTCGTTGTAGCCGGCGGACGCACCGGCCGCGACGGCATCCACGGCGCCACATTTTCAAGCGTGGAGTTATCGAGTACCAGTGAAAGCCAGTCGGGCGGCTCGGTGCAAATAGGGCATGCAATCCACGAAAAAATGCTTACCGACTTCGTGCTGGAGGCATCCCGTCAGCGGCTCTTTGGAGCCATCACCGACTGTGGCGCCGGTGGGCTCTCGAGCGCAGTCGGCGAAATGGGTGCGCAGCTGGGGGCCACAGTGGATCTGGACAACATCCCACTCAAGTACGACGGGCTGTCGGCCACGGAAGCGTGGATCTCAGAGGCACAGGAGAGGATGGTGCTGGCTGTTGCTCCAGCCGATTGGGAGCAACTCGCTCGAGTGGCGGCCGATGAGGGGGTCGAGGCAACGGTCATCGGAACGTTCACTGGCACTGGCCAACTCGTGCTGCGATGGCAGGGGCACGTCACGGGCGAACTCAATTGTCACTTTCTCCACGAAGGGCGTCCGCGGCAGCGGCTGAGGTCACGTTTCACAAAGCCGGCCGAACAAACGCTCGTCTGGTTGCAGCCATCGCCAGAGCATTCGACTGGCAGCATTGAATCGTGCCTTCTGGACGTGTTGGCTGCTCCAGATGTTGCCAGCAAGGAATGGATCATTCGGCAATACGATCACGAGGTGCAGGGCGGCAGCGTTCTGAAGCCGCTCGTAGGCCCAGGCGCTGGCCCGGCCGACGGCACGATTGTGCGGGGCGTGCTGGGCCGCGATCGGGGCATCGTGCTGGGTGCAGGGATTCGGAATCGTCTCGGCCAGATCGATCCCTACCAAATGGCAGCCGGAGCGATCGTCGAGGCGGTTGCCAACGTCATTGCAGCCGGTGCCGATCCAGACAGAATCGCCCTGCTGGATAATTTCTGCTGGGGCGAATGCCGGCGAGAAGAATCCCTCGGAACTCTGGTCGAGGCCTGCCGTGCCTGCCACGACATGGCGATCGCCTTTGCCGCCCCCTTCGTGAGCGGCAAGGACAGCCTCAACAATGTGTTTTCTTGGACGGACGCAGCGGGAGCATCGCACGAACTCTCGATCCCACCAACGCTCCTAGCAACGGCACTCGGACAAATCGAAGACGTGCGGCGAGCCGTATCGCCAGATCTCAAATGTGCTGGCAACCGGCTGGCGATTGTTGGACTCTCGCGAGATGCCTTGGCCGGGAGCCAACTGGAACTCGTAGGCCGCGTGCGGGGCGGACGTGTGCCAACCGTTGACGCTGCCAGCTGCCGCAGCGTGTTTGCAGCCGTTGCCGTGGCACAGCGTGCAGGCACTGTGGTCGCCTGCCACGACTGCTCCGATGGTGGACTCGTGACTGCCATCGCAGAAATGGCGATCGGTGGCGGCATCGGCTGCCGCATTGAACTGGGACGCGTGCCGACGGACGGTTTTGATTCACGCCAGAGCGTGGATCGCGATCTCACAATCGCCTTCACAGAAACGCCGGGGCGATTCATCTGCGAGGTCCCTGCAGCCACAGCAGCTCGGTTTGAATCGCTGCTCACCGGGGTGGCATGGGGTTGGATCGGTACGGTCCTGAGTACCACAGACGCCCCACAACGACTCGAAATCGTCTCCACTGATGCCCAAACCGTCGCCAGCATGGAGGTTCATCGGCTGGCTCAGGCGTGGCGCGGCGTACGATTCCGAACCGAAAAAGAAAGCCCTTGAAAAAATGCTGTCACCACGCGCAATGATCCTGCGGGCCCCCGGCACCAACTGCGATCACGAGACGGCACACGCCTTCGAGCGAGCCGGTGCGATCAGCCGCCGCGTCCACGTGCGGGCTTTTGCCGAGAAGCCTGCGATCGCCGATGACTTCCAGATCCTGTGCATCCCCGGCGGCTTTTCCTACGGCGATGACATCGCCAGCGGCCGCATCTTTGCGCTGGAACTGACAACTCGCCTGGCCGATGCCCTCGTGAAGTTTCGTAATAAAGGCGGCCTCATCCTCGGTATCTGTAACGGCTTTCAGGTGCTGCTCCAAACGGGCCTCTTGCTGGCCGATCCGAAAACAGGATTGCCTCAAGCATCGCTAGCCCACAATCGATCGGGGCAATTCATTGATCGCTGGGTACACGTGCGGGCCACAGCAGGGAAGTGCGTTTTTCTGTCAGGGATCCACGAGCTTGAATTGCCGATTGCACACGGCGAGGGGCGATTTGTTGTCCGCTCATCCTTTGAGCTTTCGCAACTCGATGCTGCAGGGCAGCTTGTGCTCCGGTATGCCGCCGACGCCAGCGGCGCACCGACGAACCCCAACGGTGCCGATGCCGATGTGGCAGGGGCCTGCGATGAAACCGGCCGCGTCTTCGGTCTCATGCCACATCCAGAACGATTCATCGACGCGACGCAGCATCCGGCGTGGAACGCGCACATGGATAGCTCGTCTAACGGAGCAGGCCTCACTCTTTTTGCCAATGCCGTCAAAGCTGTGTCGTAGACGATAGCCGACAGTCAGCCATGCCGGCGTACCTGGCCGCATAAAAGCAGACACCCGTGCAATACAACTTCTCATAGATGTCTCCAACGAGGGTCTATTCGCGAGGGCTCCAACGGTGGTCACAAACACTGGATTGACGGTTCTAAACGGCCCTTTTTCCGTTGACTCCCCCAGCCAACCCGCCTACCCTCTGCGACCATGTGCCCGACCGCCATACGGAGCGTTGTTGTTCTGATGCTCTGCGCTCTCACCGCAGGTGGCTGCCGATTCACGCTTCTTTCTCATGCACTCGTTGAGCCAGATTCGATTGCGGATCGCGACGCAGCCAGCCTTGCCGTAACCGACGGGCAGTCTGCTGCGAAGCCCTCCCCCACCACGATTCCAATCGAATTGGTCTTTGTCCGATTTGGCGAACAGGATCTTCAACTCCGCGATGATCTGTGGGGATTTGTCGATGAACAGATCATCGACGCTGCACTGCGACGCACGCTCGCCGCCAACGGCATGCGCGCAGGCGTTGTGACGAGCCAACTTCCCGCCGCCTTCGCCGACCGTTTCCGACCCAAGCAACCTACAATACATACAGGTGAAATTCCCGATGGATCATTCGAAAGACCCGCTGTCGTGCGTCGCATCCTGAAACTGCTACCTGGCCGCAACAGCGAAGTCGTGGCAGCTTCTGTTCTGACCGAACTGGTGCTTTTGGAACACGACGGCGAGGGTGTGCATGGAGGCACCTATCACGATGCCAGCACCCACTTCTCGCTGCGGGCATGGCCTGCAGCCGACGGACGCGTGCGGATTGATCTGGTGCCTACGATCAAGCACGGCCCGCAGGAGCGATCGTGGGTGGGCGAGGACGGGGTGTTTCG
>QWQH01000113.1 GCA_003670915.1 Planctomycetota bacterium
AGTCGCTGCAAGTCGTCGTCGTGGCCCAGATAGGTTATTCCAAAGCTGTCATGCCCTAGCACTTTTTCAATTCGATAGCGACCAATCTGCTGCGGCAATTCGCTGGCAGGGGGTGCGACTGGATTGCTTGGAGAGTTCATGGGGTGCATGCTTGGCCTGAGGGTCCTGCGTCAGTTGGCAGTCTAACGCAACGCGTATTTTCCGCTCAAATGCGAGCTCGAGCTAAAACGCGAGTTCGAGATCCGTAAAGGCAGCGAATAGATTCGGTACCTGACCGGTGATCGGGCCGTAGAGAGCCTGAAACCCATCGCCTGGCAGGAGCCCCGAAACGCCCGCACGGAAGATCCAATTGTTGTTGAGCAGTGGCCGCGACTCCATGCCGAGGCTCAAGTCGGTGCCAATCGAATCGGGGATGTTGTCTTGGAACACAAATGATTCGAGCACCGCCGTTTCATTGAAGTAGAGGAAATTGCAGTTCGTGATGAGCCTCGTGCGCTGCGTCAACTCAAAGTCCATGCCTACATTGAAAAGCCGGATGCCAGGATTCACAAAGTTGGCCTGCGACTGGAATTTATTGCTGGCCCGCAGATCGGGCAACAGGCTATTAAAATTCTTGAGATTCGTGCCGAGGAGCTTGATTGACTGACGCTGCCAGAAGCTGAATTCTCCTCCGGCAAACTGCGGGTTGTCGATGATGGCATCAAACCCTGTGGCCGTGCTATCGTTAATATTGTCATCGCCCGACGCATAGAACGCCGAGGCCCGAAACCGTATCCAGTCGGGCGAATACGATAGCTCCAAAGCGCCGCTGTAGGCACTGATGTTGACCGGCTGCAACGCCTGCGGGTTGAGCGTGTCGTGGCCGGTGACATAGTACATCGCACTGGTGATATTGAGCTCGTTGATGTGCCCGTCGGTGGCGAGGCCGAAATAGCAGGCATTCACTTCGTGCGGCTCGGCAAGCCCGACTGGATCGGGGCGTACGAGGTTGCCATTTTTGTCATACTTCAAGCTCGCTTGGTCGTTGTCGTAATGAAAACTGGCCTCCACCGTATGGCCAGGCCAAAGAAAATCTTGTCGGTAGTAGTTGGCAATCAGAATGGTTTGCCCGCGGGAATCAAATGAGTTGAGAAAGCTGTTGGTATCTTTTTCTCGCTGGTCAAACCAGAGTAGGTTGAACTGATCGCGGTCAGAAAACCGTGTGCCAAAGAGACGGATAGCGCGGTTCAAATCGCTGAAGATAAATCCGCGGAAATCGCTCGTGAACGGCTGCGAGCCGGCCCGGACCGACATGAAGTCGTAGTCGGGGCTCAAGTCGGCCAGCTTGGCCTCGACAAACCATTCTTCAATCGTGGCAAATCCCCTTGATCGACGGCGGCCCAATTCGACATTGGGACTCACGACGCCCAGTTCGTAGACTTCAAGATAATTGGTATTAAACACCGGCGCAAATTTGATCCGCCAATCGTTCGGCTTGAAGGTTTTGTCGCCGTGATTGAGTTCGAACGCCAGCGTGTAATATTGAAGAAATAAGAAGCCGTTGGGATTTCCGAAGAAATCTTCTTGGCCTGGCGTCGGCGTTGATTCAAAGGGCGTCGTGGGCGTCGGTACTTGCCGGAAATTAGTAATCGTGCGGCTAATCGCTTTTAAATCAAAAAAAGTGTGCTGCCCGATGATCGGAAAGTCTTCCTTGAGGAGGTTTTGCGTGTAGGGATTGAAGATATTCCCGGGTGCAAATGGGTAGTCATCCAAACGCGGATGGCCGCGGCCGTAGCGGTCCCAGGGTGGCACGCCAATGCGCCAGCGGTCTTCTGCTGGGACAAAATGGGACGATTCTTGTGATTCGCTCGGCATGACGCTGGAACTGCCTGTGAACCCAGCAGGCGGGTACACAGAATACCGAAGCAGGGGATCGGCAATGGGCCGCTCCCCTGAGAGATCGTAGATATTTTCGAACGGATCCTCGAGGATCGGCGGCCCGCGCGGAATTGGTGGCCCGCGATTGAGATACTCCCAATCATTGTTTCGTGGCCGGGGCGTCTGCATTTCTTCCGCCGCAGCCAAATCGCCGTCATAGCTATGCCATGACACTGCCGCTGTTCTCGTGTCGACCGCCACCACTGGCAGGGATACAGGCCATGCATCTTTCTCCGTCGAAAAAAGGCACTCTGGCACGACGCTTGCGCCATGGTCAAAAAATTGCGGCTCTGCTCCACAAGACTCTGCTGCACGCGCAGATGGGGCAACCGCGATTGCTTCGTGCCTGGGTGGCCAATGGAGTGTCTCCGATTGCCCGTGGGCGGCGCGAGCATGCAGAGCGTGGCAGAGCCAGACTACGATGTAGGCGGCGGGCATCGGCCATCGCACGCGCAACAGCCAGTGGCAATTTGTGCGGGATGAGAAAAGAATGACACTCAACATCTTTGATCGAATGGATGGTCCGGGGCGTCTACGCGATGAAATCAATTGCTTATTTATCGACTGTATGGATTGGGCAAGCTTTGACTTTCATGCCAACTCCAACGGAAAAAATGGGGGGTATAGACTCACGGCCGGCAGATGGGCGATTGAGGGAACGGAGACTGCGGTTGCTGCGTGGATAGAACGGGATCTTTTGGGAACTCGTCCCGTTGGGCCAGAATGATTGAGATGCCGAACAATCGCTTGAATAGAAGCCTGCTGGCCTGGGGGCGGCAGGCGATAACTGCCACCGCGGTAGTGTGCGTCTTCTTTGGAACGTTTGGCTGGGGGTCACTGGCCGGGTTCTTTGAGTCGTTGGCCGCTGCTCGCGATCTCACGCCATATATGGGTCGGCCCAGCACGCAGCGCAAACACTTCCAAGGAGATCCAGTCGAGCGGGCCGGCCACCCTGAGTGGGTCTCGCCGCTCGCCAAGCCGACCAAGTCGTCCCACGAAGAGGGTTATTTTATTGGAGGAGGAGCCAGGGTGAAGAGCCGAGGGGGTCAGGAGCGCAGAATCGGGGAAGGGACGTGGGGCACGGATTACACAGGGCTTGTCATTCCGAAAAAAACAAATCTGCTCTGGTGGCACGGCCAACGCTATCAAGGGGGCGTAGGGTCCTACCGGACCGACGGGCCACGCATCGTGCACAAACCGTGATGGCCCGATTCGTATGCCCCAAATCCCGTAACACCCGTGCGCAGACATGAACCAGAAGTCAGATCACCTTCTGGCAGCCTGCGACTCCAACGGCCGCAGCACGAGTCGCTGGCCCGCCGCCATTTCGTGGATGCTCCTCGACTGGGCTGCGAGTGCGTTTTCAACGATCTCGATCACGCTGCTCGTGGCATATGTCGAGAAAATTGTGTTTGTGGACAACGTGTGGGGCGTGCCTGGCGGGGTGGTCTGGGCGTGGACGTTGGCCACCGCAATGCTCGCATCGGCACTCGTGGCCCCGGTCCTCGCTGCGTGGGCGGATCGTCACTGCAGCCACAAGCAGGTGCTTTTTGCCAGCGTGCTTGTCGGAAGCGGCGCCTGTTTGTTCTTGGGCATTGCGCCCCCTGAAGCCAGGCTAGGGATCGCACTCTTGATCGGCTTGGGAACCGTCGCGTTTGACATGGCTTCCATTTTCACTGGCAGCCTGCTGCCAAGCATGACTTCTGGTGACGGCGCCGACAGGCTCTCAGCGGCTGGCTTTGCCGCAGGCTACGCTGGCGGAGCAATTGCCCTCGTTGCGGCAACGGCAATCGTGACGGCTCACGATGCCCTGGGCCTCTCCACCGCCGGTGCATTGCGAGTGGCGTTTGTTCTGGTGGGCATCTGGTGGCTGGCCTTCTCGCTGCCTGCAGCCTGCGTGCAATTTGGCAGCGTACACAGTGACAGCACGCAAGCACCAAGTGGCAGCGGCCAGCGACATGCATCTACGTCAGTCGGCGAACTCATTGCCTTCGCCCGATCGCTTGGAGCCGGCGGATGGCACCCGCTGGGAACGATGCTCTTAGGCGCCGTGCTCGTATTGGGCACCGTGCAGACGGCGATCTCACAATTTTCGAGCGTTGCACTCGAAGAATTCCATCTGGATTCCCCTGCGCTTGTACGACTCGTGTTGCTGGTGCAACTGCTCGCGATGCCTGGAGCGATTGCCATTGGCTGGATCTCCGTACGATCGAGCCGACAGGTGGCGCTTTCGATTTGCCTGACTGGGTGGGCCGCCGTGCTGGGGCTGGCCTTTTTGGTGAACTCACCTGGTCACCTGATGGCGTTGGCTATTTTATTAGCGCTAGTGCTCGGCGGGGTACAGAGCGTGCTCCGCACGAGCGTAGCAGTGCTGGCGCCAGCCGGCCGCTTCGGCACAACATTCGGACTCATGCAGGTGGGCACAAAGCTCGCTGGGTTTGCAGCGAGCCTTATCTTTGGCTTGGTCTACGCAGCGTCTGGCCAGCCTCGCGGCGGCCTCGTGGTGCTCCTTGCGCAACTCCTTGCGGGCTGGTGGATTCTCTCGCGGGCCACCCGAGAACGATAACACTCCACTGCAAAACAGGCCCCCGCATGCGACTGCGGATAGCACCTAGGGTTTCTCGGGCCCGGGCACGCGACAGATCATACCGGCGCATCGGGAGCTTAGGTTGCCGAGAGCCCTAGCACGTCTCGCATTGAATAAAGACCGGCCGGCTTGCCTATTAAAAAGGCAGCGGCGGCCAAGGCACCTCTGGCGTAGCAATCCCGATTGGTAGCTCGCACGTTCACGGACAGCGATTCTCCGTCGAGACCAAAGAGGATCGTGTGCTCGCCTGGATTGTCTCCGGCGCGGATTGCGTGGTAACCAATTTCATCCGCTGGCCTCGCCCCAGGCCGACCTTCCCGGCCGTGCGTTACGCGGAGTTGCCCCATAGCGTCAGACACAATCTGCCCAAACTTAAGCGCGGTGCCGCTGGGTGCATCTTCCTTGTGGCGGTGATGCCATTCCATGATCTCGACATCGCTGCGGCCGCCGACGCCCGACAAGAGCGAGGCGGCGCGGCCCACCAAATCCATTGCAATATTCACTGCCAGACTCATGCTCGGCGACTGCAGCACCGGAATCGACCGGGAGGCCTGCGCAATGGCTTTTCGGTCTAGTTCCTCTAGCCCGGTTGTCGCCACAACAAGGGGTACGCCAGCCTCGACACAGGCCGCAGCGATTCCAGGAATGGCTCCAGGCAGTGAGAAGTCGATCACAACATCGGCCCCACAACTCCACGTCTGGCTCACGGCCACATGGGCTTGCGAGATCCCTGCCAGCAGGCCGGCATCGGCGTCCATCTTGGGATGGCCGGGTCTCTCGATGGCAGCCACGAGTTGCCAAGGAACCGCATCGGCTGCGGCACAGGCCACCACTCGCTGCCCCATGCGACCAGCCACACCATGAACGACAAGACGCTTGGGGGAAGTTTGATTCACAGCACGCCTCTTAGAAAAAAATAACGGCGAGCCATTGGAAAGGCCGGCTCAACGCACACTATGACTCTAGCGAAGCCAATCGTTTTTGCTCAAGAGCCACGCCGACTGCTGGCTCTTTGGGTTCACTGAGAGCAAGCAATCGCTCGCCTTGAAGCACGGGAATGCAAGCGGACTTCGTGCGAACGGAGGGGGCATGAGGATCGCTCACCCGTAGAGATCGATCGCCTGCACGATCTCGTCGAGCCTATTGCCGACGCTCACGGATCGGTTGGCGAAACTGGCCCGACTCACACCTCGGCTGCCAAGCACTTCATTAAAGAGTTTTTGGTCTGTTGTGTGGTAGGCGACCGTGGCTGTGGGGTCTTTGAGTTGGTGCCCCGTCAGAATGCACACCACTCGCTCATCCCGACCGATCACGCCCTCCGCCACGAGTTGTTTGGCACCGGCCACGCTGGCTGCGCTCGCCGGTTCGCAGCCCAAGCCGCCAGCTCCCACCTGCGCCTTGGCATCGAGGATCTCCTGCTCGCTCACTTCTCGCACCACGCCGTCGCACACCTCAAGGGCTCGAAGGCACTTATTGAGATTCACCGGGCGATTGATCTCGATGGCACTGGCGATCGTATCGGCCCGTTTGTTTTGGCTGTCCAGCTCGTCGTAGTAGTGGCACGCGGGCGTGAGGTCGGCGCGGCCGCCTTCCCAGCGCAGGCCGCGATTGTGATACAGCTCGTAGAGCGTGTTGGCACCGGCGGCGTTGATCACAGCCAACCGCGGCACACGATCGATCAAGCCGAGCGTGCGCAGCTCTGCGAAGGCTTTTCCAAAAGCGCTCGAATTGCCAAGATTACCGCCGGGCACCACGATCCAGTCGGGCACCTCCCACCCGAGCGATTCCAGCACCCGATACATGATCGTTTTTTGACCTTCCAGACGGAACGGGTTCACGCTGTTGACCAGATAGATCCCCAGCTTGCCCGACACTTCCTTCACTCTGGCCATGGCATCGTCGAAGTCGCCGGCAATTTGAATGGTGAGCGCACCGTAGTCGAGCGCCTGCGAGAGTTTGCCGTAGGATATTTTCCCAGTACCAATAAAGATGATGCCACGCATCAAGCGGGTGACCGCACAGTAGACGGCCAGTGAAGCGCTTGTGTTGCCTGTCGAGGCGCACGCGGCCCGCCTCGCGCCGATCATTCTGGCGTGGGTAAATGCAGCGGCCATGCCGTTGTCCTTAAAGGATCCCGAAGGATTGAGTCCTTCGTACTGCAGGTGCAACCGGCCCGGCTTCATTCCGACGAATGCTCCCACACCATCTGAAACCGAGAGCAGCGTTTGCCCTTCGCCGATCGTGACCACAGCTTCGCGTGGCGCAAAGGGAAGCAGTTCGTGAAATCGCCACACTCCACTCACGGCCGAGGGATCGCTGCGACGCATCCACTTCCGCTCAAACACTTCAAAGGACGTGGGGGGCCGAAGGCGATTCCAGTCGTAGGCGACATCCAGCAGGTTGCCGCAGGAGGGACAGCTTGTCAGCACTTCCTCCACCGAGAACGTGGCGGCACACGCAGGCGAGATGCACTGCTGAAACGCCAGATCGGTGCGAGTCACAACGGCCAAGACAAACTCCTCCACATCCCTTTTGTTCCCTCCCTGTGTCGGCACAGTGATGCCGGCTGCTGTGGAGAGAATGTTCCGGGTCGTGCCGCCGGATTTTTTAAAACGTAGGTCATGCCTAGGCGACCAGCAAGAAGACTCCGAAATCCGACGTTTCTTTCGGTTTTGCAGGCCGACGCAAACGCTAGACTACTCTGTTTTCAGCCTGCTGGCGACTGCCAGTTTGACAGTCTTTCTGTAGCGTGTATAGTCTGCTGTTTATTTTTACTCGCCCGAGTGGTCCATCGAAGTGGCCCACGCAGGCTGATACGGAGTGAGGCGGTCATGAAAGCGGTGGAAATGAAGGCCTTTCGTCTGGCGTTGGAGCAGATGCGGGCCCGCCTGCGCGGCGATGTTTCCGCGATGGCCGATGTGGCACTGCACAAAACCCGCTTGGAGTCCAGCGGCGATCTTTCCAGTATGCCGACTCATATGGCCGATGTCGGCACCGATGCCTACGAGCAGGAATTTACGCTCACCCTCATGGCCAACGAAGAAGGCACCCTGGATCTTGTGGAACAGGCACTTCACCGCATCCGTTCCAAAACATACGGATTGTGCGAGGAATGTAACGCGGTCATTTCGAAAAAACGACTGGAAGCGATCCCTTTTGCATCGATGTGCATTCGCTGTGCCGAAAAGCACGAACTCCCATATGGCGAGCGACCGCGTCAGCCCCGCTAACGGGGTTTGAGTCGGCGTGGATGGATTGTGCGCCCCATGCTCAACCCTCTTCGCGGCTGGACACTCTTTGGTTGGATCACACTGGCGGCCTCGTGGCTCGATTTAATCACAAAGTGGGCGATCTTCCGACGGCTCGGCATGCCTGGCGAACAGCTAGGCATCATCGTTGTGCCACGCATGCTCAGCCTCGAAACAAATCTCAACGAAGGTGCTCTGTTTGGCATGGGCCAGGGAATGGGTTTCTTTTTTGCGGCCGTATCGTGTATCGCCATCGTAGCAATCGTGTGGATGGTGTCGCAGCAGGTCACGCGAGACGACCTCTGGTTAACCGTCTCGCTGGCGCTCATCACTGGCGGCATCCTAGGCAATCTCTACGATCGCCTCGGACTGCCTGGGCTCACCTGGCACGCACCACTCACGCGGTTGGGCACACCCGTTCTGGCGGTGCGAGACTGGATTCATTTCCGTCTGGATGGCATCATTGATTGGCCGATCTTTAATCTGGCCGACTCGTGGCTGGTCATCGGCGCCGGTCTCTTGCTGCTGGTTTCGCTTCGGCCCTCAATGAAATCCCTCAACGCAACCCAACCGCCGCACCAGTAACCCACCTCAAACACACCCCCCGCGAGCCAACCCGCTTCCAACCCATGGCAGAGCCCTCAACCAATACGAGCCATGATTTTCAATTCAACTCTACGCCGACTGCCATAGCCGGGCGGCTGGCAGCAGCGTTGTCTGCCGCGCGGCTGGCAGCCGCCGAAACGCTTCGCTGGTTTCGGGCACCGGGCCTCACCGTGACGCAGAAAGCCGACCGCTCCCCCGTGACGCAGGCCGACTGTGCCGCCGAGTCGATCATCAAACGAGAGCTCCTCGCAGCTTTTCCGGACGACGCTTTTCTGGGCGAGGAATCGGGCAGCGTTCTGGGTACCTCTGGGTACGAGTGGATCGTGGATCCGATCGATGGGACAAAATCGTTCATCAGGGGCGTGCCGCTCTACGCCACGCTCATCGGCTGCCGACTGGCTGGGCACGGTGTGCTGGGAGTCATCGCGATCCCAGCGTTGGATGAGCTGGTCTATGCCGCAGCCGGTGGCGGCGCCTGGCATGCCCAAGGCAGCGAGCCTCCGACAGCAGCCCGGGTGTCGTCACGGGGGACGCTGGCTGAAAGCCTGCTGTGCACGAGCGACTTTACTTCCTTTAAGGGCCGCAATCGATTCGAGGCGACTGCGACTGATTCGCCTCTTGGCAACACACTTGGGCGTGGCGATGCCGCACGCCAACGCCTTGAGGCCGCGTGCGGCGTGTCGCGGACATGGGGGGACGGCTACGGCTACCTGCTTGTGGCCACCGGCCGCGCTGATGTGATGGTGGATCCAATAATGAACCCATGGGATGCGGCGGCCGTCGAAACGGTCATCCATGAGGCCGGAGGTTCGTTCACCGACTGGCAGGGCCGCCGTCGAATCGACTCGGGCGAAGGGGTGGCCAGCAACGGGCTCGTGCACGCCCACGTGCTCGACCTGTTGGGTTCGTCAACGTGATGCCAGCCGCTTTTCCCCCGAAGCGGGCCTGTTTCGAGTGGCACGCCGGCTTCGGCCTTGCGGGATTGAGCCAAATGGCTACGCTTTGACACTCTGGTGAGTTCTGCTCCCCAGTTTTGTCTCCATTTTCCACACTGAATCAAAGAGCACTCAATCGTGGCACGTTCCTGTCAGGTCTGCGGCAAGGGTTTTTCCATGGGCAACACCGTGACCCTCCGCGGCAAGGCGAAGTACTTGGGTGGCGTCGGCACCAAGGTGACAGGAATTTCACGCCGCAAGTTTAAACCGAATCTTCAGCGACTGCGGGTTACCGTGGGACGAGGCACCAGCACCACGCTCTTGGTCTGCACGCAGTGCATCAAGTCGGGGGCCGTGAAGAAGCAGGTTCGTCAGCAGCCGTTTCGCCTGCCATCGGTGGAAAAAGCAAAGCCATTGGCAGAGGAAGCCGTGCCATCCGGCCCGCGCGCTCGGCCGTAGTGGTAGCCCGACGGTGCGGCGAGTGACAGGTTTGTCGTTGTGGTTTCTTGTGTTCTTGCTCCTGTCTCCTAGCCCCAGCCCGGGACGCGCTAAGCCTCATGACACTCTCCCGACAGGATGTCGCCAAGGTTGGGATGCTCGCTAAACTGGCGTTGTCCGATGCCGAACTCGACACAATGACCAGCGAATTATCGAAGATCGTTGGATTTGTCTCGCTGTTGGATGAACTCGATACAACGAGCGTCGAACCGTTGGCCCATCCGCTCGACACCCAAAACGTTTTTCGTGATGACGTGCCTGCTCCTTCACTGTCCACGGCCGAAGCCCTTCAGTCGGCCCCTCGCCACGATGGGCAATACTTCCTTGTGCCCGCCGTGCTGGGTGAATCGGGCGCGGCATAATAACTGACTTTCTCCTGTCTTTTTCTCCACCTGCGATCCATGCAACCCGCCGAACTTTCTGCCGTTGATATCGTGGCTGCCGTTCGCCAAGGGGATCTCTCTGCCGTGCAGTGCGCGGAGACATTCCTCAGCCGGATCGAAGCGGGCAACGGATCGATCAATGCGTTTTTGAACGTCGACCGCGAGGGGGCTGTGGCCTGCGCGGCAAAAATCGACGCCCGCCGCAGAGCCGGTCAGCCGATTGGCCCACTGGCGGGGTTGCCAGTGGCTGTCAAGGATGTGCTCTGCACAGCAAACCTGCCTACGACATGCGCCTCGAAAATGCTGGAACACTTCCAGCCGCCATACGACGCGGACACCGTCAGCCGGCTGCGGCAGGCCGATGCTATTATCGTCGGCAAGACAAATATGGATGAGTTTGCGATGGGCGGAAGCAACGAAAACTCCGCGTTTGGTCCGGTCCGAAATCCATGGGATCTTTCCCGCGCACCAGGTGGATCCAGCGGCGGCTCGGCAGCCTGCGTGGCCGCGGACATGGCCCCTGTGGCCATCGGCTCCGACACAGGAGGATCGATCCGCCAGCCGGCAGGCCTCTGCGGCATCACGGGGCTCAAGCCCACGTACGGACGCGTCAGCCGTCGCGGATTGATCGCTTTTGCATCCAGCCTCGATCAGATTGGGCCCATGGCCAGAAGCGCCGCCGATTGTGCGCTCGTGCTCGAGACGATCGCAGGGCATGATCCGGGCGACAGCACGTCGCTGGTTGCTAGCGTGCCACGGTACACAGAATTGCTTGAGCAACCGCTGACGGGCGTGCGCATCGGCCGGGTGCCGGATCATTTTGCAGAAGGACTCGATCCGGAGGTGGCCAAGGGTGTTGAAGAGGCGTTTGCCGTGCTCAAGGCGGCAGGAGCGACGGTGCTCGATATCCGAATGCCGCACGCAAAATATGGCGTGCCAACGTACTATCTGATTGCCCCTTGTGAGGCATCCAGCAATCTGGCGCGATACGACGGCGCCCACTACGGCCGTCGCTGCGAGGAAACAGCCGCGCGAAAAGGCAGCCGTGCCAGCAACGGCGCAATCGCCTACGACTCGCCGCTGGTGGAAATGTATTGCCGCAGCCGCGGGGAAGGATTTGGCCCGGAGGTCAAGCGAAGAATCATGCTGGGTACCTACGCACTTTCGGCCGGCTACTACGATGCCTACTACGCCAAGGCAATGAAAGTGCGACGGCTTATTCGGCAGGACTACCTCGACGCATTTGAGCATGTGGATTTGATCGGCGGACCGGTGTCGGCTACGCCTGCTTTTAAGCTGGGCGAAAAAACGGGCGACCCGCTGGCGATGTACCTCGTGGATCTGTACACCGTTGCAGCCAACTTAGCCGGTATCGGTGGGATTTCTTTTCCTTGCGGCTTCACCAAGTCGGGCCTGCCGATCGGCTTCCAACTGCAGGCCCCAGCCTTGGGCGAACCGCTGCTGCTGCGGGCCAGCGACCGCTTTCAACGCCTCACCGACTGGCACCTCCGACGCCCAAAGAAATCGGTCCGATGAACGCTGCCAACGCTCCGACTGCCGCGCCCTACACAACCATCGTCGGCTTGGAAGTACACCTCCAATTGCAGACCCGCACCAAGCTGTTCTGCGGTTGCTCGACGGCCTTTGGTGCCCCTCCCAACACGCAGGTCTGTCCGGTCTGTCTGGGACTTCCTGGGTCGCTGCCGGTAATGAACCGCGCGGCCTTTGAACTGGCCATGAAAGCCGCCTTGGCGCTCGATTGCACGATCGCGTCGTTCACGAAATGGGACCGCAAAAACTACTTCTATCCCGACCTGCCCAAGGGGTATCAGATCAGCCAGTTCGATCTGCCGTTTTCCAGTAGCGGATCGCTGGAAGTGGTCGATCCAAAAGGCACATTCGCGCCCAGGACAGTGCGCATTGTGCGCGTGCATCTTGAGGAAGACGCTGGCAAGAGCATGCACGACGACACCGCCGGCAGAGCCGACAGCCGAATCGATTTAAACCGCGCCGGCACGCCGCTGTGCGAGATTGTGACAGAACCCGATCTGCGGAGCCCACAGGAAGCCAGAGCGTGGCTCAACGAGCTCAAATTACTGCTGGAATATCTTGGAGTGAGCGATTGCAATATGCAGGAGGGCAGCTTGCGGGTGGATGCCAATGTGAATCTTCACATCCCGGAAGCCTCGGGCCGCATCGCCAAAACTCCGATCGTCGAGATTAAAAATATGAACAGCTTCCGCTCCGTTGAGCGGGCGTTGATCTACGAGGTGGCTAGGCAGTGGGAGGAGTGGCAGCAGACCCGCGCCGAACTGGGCACAATGCCAAAGCAGACGCGAGGATGGGACGATCCTGCCGGTGTGACACGGGCCCAGCGGCACAAGGAGGAATCCAGCGACTACCGCTATTTTCCAGAGCCCGACCTGGTGCCTGTGACTGTCTCGCCGCAACAACTCGCCGCCGTTCGAGCGAGTATGGAATCGCCGCCAAAACAGCTTCGCCAGAGCCTCCAATCGCAATGGAACATTTCGGCCTACGATGCCGACGTGCTTGTCAACCAAGGCCGAGACTTGGTCGCCTACTTTGAAACACTGGCCGCGCAGGTGGGCGGAGGCAAAGTAGCCAGCAATTGGATGCAACAAGACGTGCTCCGCATGCTCAAGGAGCGAGGCGGCGCGATTGCAGATTTTCCAGTGCAGCCCGCAGGGCTCGCCGATCTGATCGCCCGCGTGACCGCTGGCACCTTTGACACCAGCCGCGCCAGAGAAATCTTTGCCGAAATGGTAGCGAATGGACGATCGGCCGCCGATGTTGTGGGGGCTATGGAAATAGCTGCTGTGGGCGAGGATGAACTCCGCGACTTGTGCCGCGAGCTTCTGGCTCGCAATCCAAAAATCGTCGCCGATGTGCAAGGCGGCAAAGAGCAAGCCGTCGCCGGGCTCATTGGGCAGGCACGCAAACAAAATGCGAATGTCAACCCAGGTGAGTTCCGTACAATGTGCCTCGAAATGATCCGCACCATGGGGCGATAATGTGGAAAACAACGACCTTGCTGCGTGGGATGCCGGCCACGTATGGCATGCGTTCACGCAAATGCAGGAGTACGATCCGCTGCTCATCGAACGAGGGCAGGGGGCCACGCTCTACGACACCGATGGCAAACGCTACATCGATGGCTCCAGCAGTTTGTGGTGCAACGTGCACGGCCACTGCCATCCGCGGCTCAACCAGGCCCTGATCGACCAACTCGGCCGCGTGGCCCACACGACCAATCTGGGCTTATCGAATCCCACCACAACACGATTTGCCAAACGCCTTATCGAAGCGGCTCCTGCGGGCTTAGAGCGGGTTTTCTTTTCCGGTGACGGCTCCTCGGCCATCGAAGCGGCTCTCAAGCTCGCGTTTCAATTCTGGCGACAATGCGACGACCCCCAGCCATCTCGCACAAAATTTATCGCGATCGACGAGGCCTACCACGGCGACACGCTTGGCGCCACCGGCGTGGGTGGCGTGCCGAGGTTTGGATCGCTCTTTGCTTCGCTTACGTTCGAGGCGATCCGAATTCCGACGCCTTTTGTCCGACGACCGTTGGAAGAATCGCCTCGACGAGCCGAGGCCTCGCAGAACACATCACTGGAGCACCTAGAAAATATCCTGAAGCGACAGTCGCACGAAATTGCCGCCATGATTATGGAGCCCTTGGTGCAGGCGGCGGCAGGAATGCTCGTGCATCCACCGGGATTCCTACGGGCCGTCCGAAAACTCACTGCGCAATACGATGTTCTGCTGATTGCCGATGAGGTAGCCGTGGGTTTTGGCAGGACAGGCACGCTCTTCGCCTGCGAGCAGGAGCAAGTCAGCCCTGATTTTCTCTGTTTGGCTAAGGGAATCACAGGGGGCTATCTGCCGATGGCCGCAACGCTCACCACCCCGCGCGTATGGAACGCATTTCTCGGAACGCACGCCGAGCGTCGCACGTTCTTTCACGGGCACACCTACGGCGGCAATCCGCTGGCCGCCGCCGTAGGGCTTGAGTCGCTCACTCTTTTCGACGACCAATGTGTGCTCGAGAACCTGCCGCCGAAGATCACGAGGCTCCGCGATCACATCGCCCGCATCGCGACAATCGAGCATGTCGGCGACGTACGGCAGTGCGGCATGATGGTGGGCATTGAGTTGGTCGCCGATAAGGCACGAGGGCGAGGCTACCCTTGGGAGGAAAAACGCGGCATGCGTGCGTGCGTGGCGGCACGAAAACACGGTGCACTTTTGCGACCGCTGGGAGATGTCGTTGTGCTGATGCCACCCTTGTGCATCACACTCGATGAGATCGACTGCCTAGCCGCAGCCGCCGAGGCCGGCATTCACGAAGCCACGCAGTCGCTGCGGTAGCTGCCCGTGGAGAGCCGTCCCTGGCCTTTTTCCACTTGATCGACGCATTCCTACGGAGGCACTCGTGTTTCACAGCCTGCGAGGGGCGATAGAGCGCATGCCCTCTGTGTTCACGTCACTGCACAACAGACTTGCTGCCTTCGGTCGAGCCACCAATGGGTGCCCCTTCGGGCATCGGACGACCGGCAGTGGGAATGCCTAGCCGATGAAGCTCCTCGCGGATCGCACGAAATTCCTCGAAGCTATCTGGATAGCACCACAGCGTAGCGGTTGTCTCGGGGGTTACGTTGGCCAGCACGTTCCGAAAACGCGACCGCGGCACAAGTGCCTCGGCTGCTGTTTCCCCACCTCCCAAACTCGTTGGCCGCACGACCCACTCGCGCGAACGGATCATCACCTGACCGCGGGCCTGGTCGACCTTGGTTTCGATAACGTAATCGAGCGAGAAGTTCTGAACGGGCCCCACTGTCTCGATCCGCGCAGCCATCGCTGAGATGGCGTGAGAATGCCGGCGTGTCTGAGTCTTGGCCAATTCAAACAGTTCCGTGAGCGGAATGTATGCAATGCGCCCGGACTCAAGGCGAAAGTGGAGTTCGTCGCCGGTAACGGTGCGGCTGATCGGCGTCGGATAGGCCAGCACCTCTTGTGTTGATGCCGGAGCATGCGAGAGCCCTTCGGCCTCAAGCGTGCACCGCTCAATTTCCCGCTGAAGTTCCTGCTTACGAGCGGTAGATTCGGCAGCCTTGACTCGGGAGGCATCCGTCGCCTCTTTCTGCTGTACAAGATCCGCTTTGGCAGCAGCAACCGCAGTAGCTAACTGCACTCGAGCCTCGCCAGCCAGCGACGCCGCCATGGCAAGTGTGCGGGTTTGTGAGGCCAGTTGACCGATCTCGCTTTCGGAAGAGACAACCGTGTTTTCGAGCTCCCGAATCTGGCGATGCAGCGACTCAGCTTCCGCAGCAGACTGCGGGATGGCCGTCAAAATAATCTGCTGCACGCGTCCTCCAACCACCATCACGAGGATGATGAGGATGCCGACGATGTTTGTGATCACGTCGAGAAACGAGTCTTGTCCAGCGGAGCTGATGTCTTCTGGTCTGGGTCGCGTCATCGATCGGCTTTCCGTTACTCGGGATGTGCTGCTTGGGCGTTCTGATTGAGTGAGCGAGTGACTTACTTTGCGTCAGGCTTGATACGCAGGGAACTGGTGCGTTGGATCGGTGGCAAATTCCGAATGGCGTTGTCTTGGCCTCCTGACTTGGTTTCAAGGCCGCTATCGGCGAGAAGTCGCTCCAGATCCTCGCGGCGGGATTGGCCATCGGGCGTGGCAGACAGAATCAGTTGTGGCTTCCAGTACATTCGTTCGCCGGCCAAACCCCATTCCGCCACGCGATGGTGAATCGCCTTGACCAGCGGATCAATCGCCTCGGCCGTATCGGACCCTAGATGAATCCGTGTTTCGACCCGACGCCCACCGTCGTCCAGAATTCGGAACTCGTTGAGCGTGCATTCCAGTCGAATGGGACGCGTGAGCGGAATCGGTCTGTCTTGAGTGGCCAGACTGGCCCAATTTTTTCCACGAGCCTGTGCCATCGATGCCCCTTCCGATGACCCAGACTGGACCGAACTACTCCCGCCACTTTGCATGAGCCCTGGCATCGACGGGCCTGTGCCGCCGCCACCAGACCCACCCGGCTTCTGATCGGCACCTGCCGAACTGCCGCCTGCCGAAGTGCCGCCTGCCGAACTGCCGCCTGCCGAAGTGCCGCCTGCCGAACTGCCGCCTGCCGAACTGCCGCCTGCGGAACTGCCGATGCCGGCGGCGGCCGATCCATTACCAGTTGCGGCAGTCTGAAATTTTGATGTGCCTCCATAGCGACCTTCCGCAGAGCCTTCGGTGCTACCGTCGGAGCCGCCAACCTGCGAAACTGTTGGTTCGAATGGTTCGCGCTGACCACCTGCTTCACCGTCGTGGATGCTGGGACCACCTGGCCCCGGACCGTTTTGGCCATGAGCCGGTCCGGAACCGCCACCACTGCCAGAAGATCCAGCAGAAGATCCAGATAGGCCACCGCGATTGCCGGTGCCTCCTAAAATCGCGTCGCCGGTTCCGGCCTCGTCTGACGCTCCACTGCCGCCGGCAACCAGCGGCCGCCCCGGCCCTCCATCGCCGCCATCAGCACCGGCCCCGCTGTGCGTTGTGCTTCCACCGCCCTGACCGCCGCCGCCTGGGCCACCATCTGCCGCCTCCTGATTGGACCAGTTCCAACGCGACTGATCGCCCAACACGCTGGGGCCACCATCGGCAATCACGCCGCCGCGAGTCGTGGCCGCGCGATACTGGCGCGATGGCCGCGAGGGCTTGGCAGGCCGCACCTCCGCTAGCCAGGCCAGTCGGCGGCGAGATTCCACAATGGCCTGCGTCTCCACCTCCGCCAACGTCGCGTCACGAGGCGGAAATGAAAGCGTCCAATCTTCGTCGATCAACTGATAGCCAAACTCCGTGCCCCATGATTGAATCGCCTCTCGGGCTGCGTAGTAGGCCATCACACCGGACGGCCGCACCAACAGCAGTGGATAGGGCTGAACGGCGGGATCCCCAGTCGACACTCCGCTTTTTGTGATTTGCTCTCTGGCCGCACGCAGCGCACTGGCCAGCGGATTGCCTGGGCCGGGAGGTCCTTCAAAATCCGATGGACTCAGACGGATGCCCTCGGGCTGTAAAAACACGCCGTCGCCACAGCACTCGATATACAACGGTCGACGGTGCGTGCCGTTGGTGCCAACGTAAGGCACCACCGCATAGGCCGGAGGCTTGGTGGCCAATTCGGCTCGGGTTTTATCGAGCGACTCTCGTGAACTCTTGAGCCGTTCCTCCAGCGTTGCCAGCTCTGCGGAGTCCGTGGGTCGCCCGCCCCCAGCCGCTATGGTTTCACCGGTGCGCACCACCTGATTCAACTCATCTGACATCTCCCGGGTGTGCTCCTCAATCCCTGCGAGCTGGAGCCTTGCCTTCGCAAGATCGGCAGAAGTACGATCCCGTACGCCGCCGAGTTGCTCCACACGCCACGCGAGGCTGTCCCTAGCCAGTTGCAATTGCTCGACTGCAGCGGAGGCCTCTGCGTGATCGGCATTTTTGACCGAGCGGCTAAACAAAACGAGCAGAACCAATAGCGCGCCCATCATGCACAACAGCACGGCGAGAAACGGGAACAGCGAGATGGTTGGCCCTTCGAGGGCTCGTTGGCGGGTCATGCAGCCTTTCCGGATCGGCGGTCAACCAACAAGTCGACGCGACGCTGCTCGGCCGAAGCATCGCCCGCGCGGGCAGCCAGCAACTGCACGGCAGTAGCAAGCGTGGCAAGCGTTTCCTCAAAACGCCCAGTCGCAGTCAACGTAGACAGATTTGATTCCAGCACCCGCTCGAGCGCCGCAACATCCCGCGTGGCGTCCACAACTTTTTCAAGCAGCAGCGTTTGTCCGACGAGCGTCTGCTGGTGCTGCTCAAAGCTGCGCATTGCGGCCGCCATCGATTCTGCGGCAAGCGACCAACGGTCTTCTCGCTGAGACCCCAGATGGACGTGGGCCTGCACGAGCGAATCGGTCCACTTCGCCAACGTGACGTCGAGCGAACCTGAGAGCGACGATTGCAACTGGTGCCCGGTCGTCGCAAACACTTTCTCAATGCTGCCGGCGGCCGAATGCTCCAGGGCTCTCCACGATTGCTCTTGCGCTTCCAAGAGCTTGGCCGAACTGCGGCCCATCGCTTCGCCTAGCCGCGCCACAGCCAGTGCTGTGCCGTCGGCGGTGGCCAGCGACTGAAATCGTCCAGCCAGCGATCCCCACGCTGCCTGATCCACATCGGCGAGCAGCGATTGTTCGAAACGATCCGTAATAAACTGCAGGAACATCAATACCATCGACAGGGCCAGTGCCGTGGCGGTGGTGTCAAACGCCGTACCGAGGCCCGCAACCACGCCTGAGATATTTTCGAGTTGCGTCGGCGAAAGGCTTGCAATAGCCACCGTGATACCGATGACGGTGCCCAAAAAGCCCATGATGGGAATAGCCCAGATCACAAATCGCACCAGGCCGTAGCTCTGTGCTGCGCGGGCCGCGTCCAAGTCGGCAAGATATTTGAGGTGGTCTTCGAGCGACTCTGCCGTGCCGGTGCGCACAACCAGATCGAGCGATTCCCGCAGGCGACGCGGAAGATACCCGCCACGTTCGTCTGGGGCGGGCAGCGATGCGACCAACGCTTCGGCATCCACTGGATTGTTGCCCCCCTCGGGAGCTGCCTCCAGCAGCACATCCGTAACGCCAGACCGCTGGCGCATCAAATCAATGCCCTTGATCACAAGCGCGGAGAAACCCACGCCGAACATGATCACTTCGACGTACTCCACCCAGTGGCCTGCAAGATACCGGATCACATTGGCATCCGTGACGATACCGCCGTGAATCAAGGCAAAGAAACAAAATGCTAAAGCGCCTCCCCACAAGAGCGGCGAACGCAGCAAAAGCGTTGACAACATGGCGATTTTTGGCACGCGAAATACCTCTCGAAGGAACCCATCAGCGGCTCTGGCAAAACGCATCCTGCGCTTCGCACCACCTTCTCTATCGGTAGGGCTTGCCCAACCGATTGAACCGAAACATCCGGCAGAGCGAAACAGCAATGAGACTCACATGAAACAGAGTGGATGGGCAAGATGGGGCCTTTGGACCTGGCCATTGTTTTTCGGGATTGTCTGAAACCTCTTCCCCGCCGTAGGGTTTTGGCTTGAACAGCGATGGTGTGTCGTTTGTGTATGTCCTGCTTGCAACGGAAGTTTGCTATGGCGTTGAACACTCTTGAGAGCATGCTTCCTCGCGTCGCTGTGCGTTGCCTGCAGACGTTCTGGCGACACGCAATCCATTGGGCTTTAGCGATCCTCGTGACGGTATGTCTTGTGGGAATGGCTGGCGGCCGGCTTTTGGCCCAGCGACCGGCTCGTGTGTCCCCGCCAGCGGGACTCCCGGCAGCCAGTGGCGGCACCCTGTGGATCTCGGCGACGCCGCTGGACGACACCCATCAACTGCTCATCGTGATCGATCCACAACTGCGAAACGCAGCGATCTACCACGTCGACGGCCCCGGCGGCACCCTCACGCTCAAAAGCACCCGTGACATTACCTGGGACCTCATGGTGGGCGATTTCAACTCCCAGGAACCCAAGCCTTCCGCACTCAAAAAAATGCTGGAAATGGCCCCGTAAGGGAACCGGTGAGGCAAAATGCAACGCGGGCGGCTCTGCCGACGATTCGGACTGCACGACGGACGCAATTCGGTCTAGAATGAGGGCGTTATTGCGTCGAGTAATCGGAAGGGAAACGGGTGCCTCCTGCACGTGCACCTGAGAATAGTGCCTCTATGGCTGGAAAGAATCCATGGCTGGAAAATTTCTGTCGCTCGAAGAGACTGCCCGGCAACTCGGCGTGAGCGTCGATGCTGTCAACATCCTCGTCGACCGGAAGAAACTCTTCTCCATCCGCGACGGGGCGACACACAAGTTTAAACCCGAAGAAGTCGATCGGTGGGCCTCGGCCACCGCCGACAACTCGCAGGCGGACAATCTTTCGCTGGATCTCGATGGCATGTCCGATGTTGCTATGCCAGTGGCTGACTCGACCCCAAGCCACTCGTCTCCAGCCGCAACACCTACGCTGAGTGGCATCGATGCTGAGGACATTCTTCTGGAAGATATCGCTTCAGCAGATGCTTTGGACATCGACGAGTCGATCTTCTCGACCGATGCTTCCGACATTCGCAGTGCATCCCAAACGATCGTGCGGAGCGATGCCCCGGCCGACGTAATTGCCAGTGGGTCGAGCAACCCTTCTGGTCTCTCGATGCCGTCCATGGGCAGCGTCGCTGGGGGAACCTCCGATATGGCAGAGGTTATCTTTGCTGAGAGCGGAATCGGCGATGCGACTGAAAGCGAAGACTTCATTCTTGAGTCGATTAGCGGCGCATCGTCTATCGACGCAGCCTCGCCTGCAACAAAGAGGCCTGCTCCAGCACCTTCTCGAATCGACAACACGTTAGCCATCGACCTTACTGGCGGGGGTGGTAGCCAGCGTTCGGGTGTCACGGGTGGGTCTGATGCTGGGGTCAGTGGGCTTTCTGGAAAGCTCGACAGCGGCCTCTCGCTGGAAGACGACATCCAGATATCGGGCATTGATCAACTCTCGGGAGTGCAGACCTCAGGCGTTGATCTAGCCGAGGGCTTGGGCTTCGACGATGCCTCGCCGGCTTCCGACGACCGCACCATATTGGGATTGGGTGGCGACGACTTTGAACTGAGTAATTCGGGGGACGGCGACGACGAGAGCGCCTCGCTCGTGATCGCCACCGACTCCGAGTCGGGCGATTCGAGTTACTTTGGGCAGACGATGATCTCTGACGGCGGGGAAGAGAGCATGCCGTCGAGCAGCCTCACTGGCGATTCCATGGACTTTCCAGCCGACATGACCAACATGACCAACATGATCAATGACGCATCCTTCAGCATCTGGCAGGTGTCTGGATTGGTCTGTTGCTCGCTGCTGCTATTATTTGGTGGGTTCATCGCCTATGACTTGGTCCGGACGATTGGCAGTCCCGAAAGTACAACGCTGGCCAATCCCCTACTCAACGCCATGGCGGATGCCTTCGGCTGGCGAAAGTAACCGGGCAGGAACGCCAGCAGATTGCTGGACGCCCCTACCTACACCTCGCCTGCCCACCCGACACTTTTTCACAGGATTCCGATGGCAGCCAGACGGCTCGTCACTCCCGATCAGCCACGCTTCGTGCGAGCCGTGCTTGGAGTGTATGAGTTCCTAGCATCCCTCAAATTTGCTGTGGTGCTGATCGGGATGTTAGCGACCGTCCTAGGCGTAGGCACGTTTGTGGAGAGCGGCTACGGCACTGAGGCCGTAAAATTTGGCATCTGGAACACGTGGTGGTTTACGCTGCTCGGGAGCCTGTTGGCTGTGAGCATTTTTTGCGCGGCGGCCATTCGCTACCCGTGGAAAAAAAATCAGACGGG
>QWQH01000008.1 GCA_003670915.1 Planctomycetota bacterium
AATCTCTTAGCGCGACCAGGTGGGCTCGCTGATTTTTCCAAGTCCGCCGATGAGCGTGGTGCGGGTGCTGGTCTGCGTATCGAGGAGGATGAGTGAGCCGCCATCGGCGCAGAGGATGTGGCATGAATCCGCCCCCCAAAGGATAGTCCGGCCAATGGCACTTCCACAAGCGTCGGACCCGCGATGAGCGGTAGACGTTGGTTGAACCGTGGGGCAGTCTACACGCGGGAGCGGGGTGGTGCCGTGCCCTCGCTACTGGACTGTTTACTGTGCCGACTGACTGCGGGCCACACGGAAGCCTAGATTGTAGAGACGGTACGACGGGACGACGTAGTGGCGGCTCGCCGACCGGCAGCCGTCCGGGCCGTTCCACCAGCTGCCGCCGCGAAACACGCGGCCGGAGCCCTCTTCGAGGCCGACCGGGTCGGTGCCGTAGAAACGTGTTTCGTCGTACCAATCCGAGCACCACTCGTAAACATTGCCGTGCATGTCGTACAGGCCCCACGGGTTGGGCTGCTTCCTGCTAACCGGGTGGGCGTAATTCTCGCCAATACGGAGAGCGTTACCCTGGAACCAGCCATAATTACCCAACTGCTTTTTATCGTCGCCAAATGAATACGCCGTTGTCGTCCCGGCACGACACGCGTACTCCCACTCCGCTTCTGTCGGCAGGCGGTATTCTTCGTTGGCCTTCAGCTTTCCAGCCTTACGTTCTAAGTCTGTCAGCTTCTGGCAAAATGCCGTCGCGTCGTTCCAGTCCACGTACGATGCAGCGAAGTCTTTCCCAATCTTAATCTCTTCATACCCTTTCCACGGCTCCGTGCCCATCACGGCTTGCCACTGCCCCTGTGGCACTTCCGTCTTGCCTAGCCAGAATGGCTTTGTCAGCGTGACGGCAACCGCACCTTCGCCCATCGTGAACTTCCCTGCCGGTATATCGATCAGCACCATGCCAATCGTGTTGGTGACGGTCTTCGGCTGCGCTCCTTGTGCGATCCCACACAAGAGCACCATCCCTACAACAGCAGCAGCACGCATGGCATTCCTCCCGGCTAGACGTTGGTTGAACCGTGAAACAGTCTACACGCGGGGGGGTGATCGCTAACCGTTTTGACGCATTATCTGCGGGCGCGTGCGTGTGGCGAACCAGGTGGTTTTGCGTGACGGTGCCGCTTACGATGCGACCCGCCCCTGGCCCTGATACCCCTGCCTGTAATTTGCGGCCACACTGCCCTAACAGGAGCCGGTGGTTTGGGTTCGCCAAAGCCGGTATGGTTCGACTCACCCTGCCCGTGCTGGCGTTTGGCTTTGATTCAATACCTTGGAGCACAGAACAGGGACAGACACCGATTGCTTGAACAAACGGTGCCAGTCCCTTCTACCACGGTTCTGCAGACATAGCATAGGTTCCCACAAGAGTCGCCATAGCTCAACGTCACAACAGAAGCATTGACCCCCTTCGCCACGGGGATAGCCGAAAGCGGGCCTATTTGTCGTACGGGGTGTGGTGCGCTAACCGTTTTGACGCATTATCTGCGGGTGTGTGCGTGCGGTGAACCAGGTGGTTTTGCTAGCAGTAGCCGTTTACGATTCGACCCACCCCTAGCCTGCTGCCCCTAGCGATAATCGGCGACCACACTCGCCTACCAAGAACCCGTGGTTTGGATTCGTTCAGGTTGGTACGGTTCGACCCACCCTCCCCCGACACTGCCGTCGAAGTTTTCAAACGTCACCAACTTCAACACCCCATCTAGCGTTATCTGCTCAATCATTTCACGTCCTCCCCGGGGGTAGTTGGTTTGTTTGCATCGTCCAGGACACCGCCCAAGACACCGCCCACAACACCGCCCCTGACACTGCCCACGACACAGCCCACGACATCGCCCAAGACACTGCCCCCGACATCGCCCCCGACATTGCCCACGACACTGCCACGGACACACCAGACGTTGCCACCGACATAGCCCCCGACATAGCCACCGACATAGCCACCGACATAGCCCACGACACCGCCCAGGACATCGCCCAGGACATCGCCCCTGACATCGCCCCTGACATCCTTAACAGCCCATCCGCCGTCGAAGTTTTCAAACGACACCAACCGCAAAACTTCTTCCAGCGTTATTTCTTCTGACATGAACTAGCCCCCCTTTTTCAATTAACCTCAAAACTTGGAGACTCCAACAACTTTTCACATTTTTGACCCAATACCTGCGGACACAATCGCGCACTAGGGATACGCGGTTCTGTGTGGCGAGGGTAAAAGTTCATAGTAATTACTGTTTTTTACTGCAATAAACGCCTATGCTTGTGGATTTTCCAAATCCTTTTCGCAGTTTTTCGCTTGTTTGCCTGAGATAATAAGCGTTGTCGCAGGGGGTCGCCGAATTGGTTCTAGAATGAGAGGCTTTTACGCTACCTCTCGTTGAGCAACTTCGGCTTGCTCTCCAATTTGTCTCGCCTCTTGTCATAGCCCCGGCATTTTCTCGGGTTCAATTCGACTTCGAAGTTTTATACATAAACACCTATTTTTATAGGCAAGAATTGAAGTTGGGGAACTAGGATTCGAACCTAGACTAACTGGTTCAGAGCCAGCCGTGCTACCGTTACACCATTCCCCAAAAGTCCCTCAGAGTTCTGCTCTGCAGCCGGCCTGGCAGCGGTGGGTTTCGCAGTCTAGCCGTGTGAATCTCGCCCGTGAATGAGCTTTCAATCTCTGTCGTGATGCCGTCGGAATGCTCGCCGGCAACAGCCCCGGTGTTTTTTATAAGACGTTTCGCTCCAGAAAAATTGTGCTGAAAACTTAGCCGAACATGCAGTAGAGTACGTTCTGTAAAAAAGCATAACCATCTTGCAACCAAGAAGCGAACGGTATGCGTTTGGCTGCTTTTTCTCAATCCGACTGCCTGATGAATCCTCGTGGCAGCGGGCAATCATGACGGGGGATTTGCCGCTAGCACGGCGTTTGTAGTGTCGTCCAGCAAGAGCTTCCGGCAGGCCACAACGGTATGAAAAGGCGCCCACTCATAGAAAGGAGATCATTCAGTGGCCTCTCTTGAACTGCGATCAGGCACACGCCGCGGCGAGCTTTTTTTTCTTACGAAGCAACGGGTGATTATTGGACGCCATCCGGCTTGTGACATCATTGTTGATGCTTCGGCCGTGAGTCGCCAACACGTCGCTGTTTCGCAGGATGGCAGCCTTTTTTGCATCGAGGATCTTCGCAGCCGCAATGGCACAAGCGTGAACGGGCAGTCCCTCTCCGGCAAACGCACGCTGACAGATGGCGACGAGGTGTTGATTTGCGACCATCGCTTCCGCTTTGCATTACAACCGACCGTCGCATCTCTTTCCCCAGCGGCCGAGGATTCGTCAGTGGGATCGGAGACAGGCGCAGTAGAAGACCTCCTTGAGTCCAGCGACCACGATTCCTTGATCGTTTCACAAGTGGAAATTCCGCGTCCATCTGACGATAAAAATCTGAGCGTCCATTCGGAGGCCAAGCTACGCGCCATGATCGGCCTCAATCGAGCGATCGGTGCTTCGCTTTCACTCGATGAAGTGCTGCCCAAACTTTTAGATGGACTCTCTGAAATCTTTCCGCAAACCCAACGCGGTTTTGTTTTGCTCTCCGATCCCAATTCCAATCGCATGGTGCTGCGCGCGAAAAAGCTTCTGGGCCTTTCCGAGCCAGGGCCGCTTCGATTGAGCCTGTCGCTGATCGACAAGGTGGTGCAATCGCGGCATGCGATTCTTTTAGCCGATGCCACTTCTGACAGCCGTTTTAAGGCCAGCGATAGCGTTGTTGACTATCGCATGCGCTCCGTGATGTGCGCTCCGTTTATTGGCTCTGGGGGAAGCGTGCTGGGGGTTCTGCACGTTGACACGCTCGACGCGAGCAATAGCTTTGGTGGCAGCGACTTGGAGATACTGGCGGGGATTGCCGGTCTAGCTGCTCAGGCAATTGAGCAGGCGCTAGCGCATGATGCGAGTGTTGGACAGGAGCATTTAAAACGCGACCTAGAACTCGCGCATCGGGTCCAGCAAGGGCTTCTGCCTTCCAAGCCTCCGGATGTGAACGGCTATCAGCTCTTTGATTTCTATGAACCCGCCCAGCAGATCGGTGGTGATTTTTTTGGTTATGTGCCTGTCGCCAATGGCTGCATGGCGGTTGTTCTGGCAGATGTTTCTGGCAAGGGAGTGTCAGCGGCACTGGTGATGGCAGCCCTTTCTGCCGATGTGCGGTATTGCCTAGCGAGCGAGTGCAACGCGGGCGCCGCCGTTTCGCGAATCAACGAGAGTTTTTGTCGCAGCGGTTGGGATGATCGATTTGCAACGCTCATCGTCGCGGTTATTGATCCTCTCAACCACACGCTAACGCTCGTCAGCGCCGGGCATCTACCGGCGTTTCTACGGAATACCAGCGGAGATGTTCAAGCCATTGGCAGCGAGCAGGCCGGACTACCGTTGGGTGTCGATCCAGAATACATCTATGAAACTCTTCAGATTCCGATGCCACCGGGGGCAACTCTTGTGCTCTACACGGACGGAATTAGCGAGGCCATGGACCACGAGAATCGCTGTTACGGACTCGCTCGCCTGAAGGCCACTCTATCCAGTCCGGCAACCACGGTGGCAGAAATCGGGGGACGCATTCTCAGCGATGTGGAGCGACACGCTGCCGGCCAGGTTCGCAGCGACGATATGTGTTTGGTGTGCGTCAAACGATCCGAACTTCAGCCTGCAAACTGACTGCCTGCTGTGCCGCCGATGGTTGTGCGACTAGAACCAGCGGTTGGATCGAGGTCTGCAGGCACCAGTGGCAAGAAGATGTCGATCTTCGTTCCACCGTGGGGCCCACTTTGAATCTGCAGTTGGCCGCCAAACACAATGGATCGCTGTCGAATACCCTCAAGCCCAAATCGTTCTTGGGAAACTTCGCTTGGATTGAAGCCAATCCCGTCGTCCTGCACGGTGATCCGCAGACCGGCTGTTCCATCCGGATGAATGATCTCTTCTAAAGCCACGCTAGCCGCTTGAGCCGCAGCGTGCTTTCTGACATTCGTGAGCGACTCCTGTACGATGCGGAAGATCGCTGTCTCCAGTTGGGGCAAGAGACGATTGCCTTGCAAATTACTGGTAAAGACAATGTTGGGCATCGTCTTACGAAACTCATCGATGAGGGATTCGATGGCGGCAACGATACCGAGTTCGTCGAGCGAAGAAGGGCGAAGACCGCTGATGAGTCGTCGCGATTCAGTAACAGCCGTCTGCAACAGGCGTATCGCTTCGGCCAGATTGCTGGCAGCAATACTTTTCTGACGGGCATGCTCAAGGGCTTGCAGGTGCAAGATTGCCCCAGCCAGATACTGTGAGAGCCCATCGTGAATCTCATACGAAATCAACTGCCGCTCGCGCTCCTGAATTTCAAGCAGTTGATGGAGCACGCGTTGCTCATGTCGCAAAGACTCCTCCGACACTCTGAGCGGAAGAATATCGGAGGCACAGATCAGCACTGCTTCAATGCGTCCAGCAACGATGATGGGGCCGAGGTGCACTGCGTAGCAGGCCCGCTTACCCGAAAGGAGAGTGCCGTTTGTTTCCAGAGAACGCACTTCCCCATTGGCAAACACGTCGGCCAGAATCGTGCGGAATACTTCCGCGGTTTCAGGAATAGAGAAATCGTGAATGCTGCGACCGATCGCATCGCCGATGGCGTAACCTTCTTCGACGCGATTGACAAAACAGATCTTGTGCGCACGATCCACCACCAGCATGTATCCGCTGATGGTGCGGCCAATCGATTCCCATAAGGATAGAACGGGTAGCGAATCTGATTCCATTGGATTATCTCACTGGTTCAACACAGCGACGGCTAACGCCATCGTACTCGCTGATTCACTTATCTCGCTATCCACCGCTATTTCTTGGAGCAATCCGCGCTCACTGCACCACAGTTTTCGCTCCGCCAGTGTTTACTCGGTTTCCGTGCCCTATCGTTTGGGTCGGGGAATGTGACCAGACGATCCTCGGCCGCCGGTTTTCCCTTTCCGACCGCGGCTAGGGTGGGGACTTTCGTTTCCGGTGCGCAATCCTGCAATGCGATCGCGAATGACGGCGGCACGCTCAAAATCCAGTTCAGTTGCTGCGTGCATCATGTCTATTTCAAGTTGCTCTAGCACCTCGGCTGCACGCTGCTGCGTTTCTCCCCCCGTAACAACGGACGAGTAAGCAGTCGCTCGCGATACAGTCTCAGCTTCAATCCCGGCCCGGATTGCCTTGCGGATCGTCTGCGGGGTGATGCCGTGCTCGGCATTGTAGGCTTCTTGGAGTGCGCGACGGCGCTGGGTTTCATTGATCGCCTGCCGCATGGATTCAGTCACTGTATCGGCGTAAAGAATCACGCGGGCGTCGACGTTGCGAGCCGACCGGCCAATCGTCTGCATCAACGATGTTTCGCT
>QWQH01000127.1 GCA_003670915.1 Planctomycetota bacterium
CCTCGCTCCTCGTACTGAATGCCAGAGTACGTCGGCCCGGCCTCGAAGTCGGCCTGATAGCCTCCCACGACCGAGTCGCCGTAATCCTTGCTGCGGTATTGCACGCCACTATTGCCGCCGGTGATCCGATAGAGAAACCGCAGCTCAAAATCATCGACGCTGCCCTGCCGCCAAATCAAAAAAGTGTTCCCCTTTGTGGGCTTCTCGGCTGTTGTTTGGCCAACGATCGCGCCGTCTTGCACCGACCAAAACTCAGGCTTGCCTTCCCAGCCATCCAGCGAGGTGCCATTGAAGATGGGCACAAAGCCCGCATCGGCAGACTCTGCGGCATGCGCCTGCTGAAAAGCGGATGCCGGGAGCAGGCCCGGCACTCCACACACCCCAATGGTCAAGGCGGCCAACAGTCCTCGCGCACTTCGAATGCTCACGGCGGCGTTCTCCAAAACAGCAGGGACGATAGAACACAATGAGATTCATGGGCACATCACCCGGAATCTCACGCGGTTAGTATGCCACGTTTTCGCCGCGAACAGGAGGTGCCCGTCGCTCGCCGGGGCTGGTGAGGCTGTTGGAGTCCAGCGAGTCTCGCTCGAGGCCGAGCATTTCAAGGAATGCGTCGAGCCCAACGACCCGAATCCCAAGGCTCCGGGCCTCTTTGATTTGCCTGTCTCGACGCACCTCGTCTGCCGGCCGCCAGCCTGGGGCCCGGTCTTTGGCGGTGCCTTTCTTTTTGGGAAGGCCAGCATCCACCACCATGGTTGTGGATGGACTGACCTGCGTTTCCAGAGTGCCACCCACTCGGGCAACAAGTTCGGCGAGCCGTTCCTGATCCTGCTTTTCATCCCCATCGATCTGAATAAATCCTACGATCACCGACTCAAACGGCTTGCCGCGAGCCCAGAGGCTCGTGGCCACCGCATCACCGCTCAGGATCGGGTCGTGCGTTGAATCCTGTCGCACGCGTGCCTTGGCCACGGAACTGCTTTCGATCCCAACCACCTCAACCACTCCCTTCTTGGACCCCAGTTCCGGTCGCGGATCGATGGGGTTGTAGACAAAGAGCACCATGCCAGTTCGCAACCCCTGCGTGGACCCACAATCGATGAGCACCGATCGGTCGGCCTCATTCACGTTGATGATCCGGCCGTCAATCCCGTCCACCCGGTTGTCCTTGGGAGTGGCTGCCAGCACCGCAGTTTGTAAGGCCTTGTCGGAGACTCGCAACTCGGCCAAGACTTCATTCTGTTTCTCAATCGTCTCCTTGCGTTCTTTGAGCTCGTCGTAAAGCACTCGCAGTTGCCCCTCCGCTTCTTGTGCCTCGAACTTCGTTTGCCGCGAGGGAGAGAGATACTGCTTTGCAGTCTTAATTTCCCCGATCAGACTTTCCAGCCGTGTG
Organism: Planctomycetota bacterium; assembly: GCA_003670915.1. Taxonomy (GTDB): domain Bacteria; phylum Planctomycetota; class Planctomycetia; order Pirellulales; family UBA1268; genus BAIKAL-G1-2R. The sequence goes on from QWQH01000127.1 coordinate 1,397, forward strand.
GAGCCCTGCAACGCTGTTTTCTGCTTGGCAAGAAGATCGTTACTTTGTACTTCAGACTTGCTGCGGTCTTCGTCGAAAGCCTGCTTTTGTTGGGTAGCTGTTTTCTCCTTCTCTTGGACCTGCGCCGCTAAAGCCGCCAGCTTTTTTTCGGCCTCCTGCATCGCAGCTGTTTTTTCAGCGTCCAGCTTGGACTTGTCTGCCTCAAGCACCTTGAGCTGTTCGTCTTTCTCTTGGATGGCACCGAGCAGCCAGTCAGAGAGCTTGAGGAAGTTTTTTTGTTCTCCGTTGAAGTCCCCAAACTTCTTCTCGAATGTCTCGTTGATTTCAGTCTCTACATCCTCGATGGTTGTGTCTTCTGGAACCCCAAGAAACTCCTGCAGTTTTGACTTGTCGGCAATGGCGGTCTCGAGTTCACTTTTGGCCTCCCGCGTTCTGATGTCCGCGTCAACCGCGACTTTCTCCGCGTCGAACTGCTTTGTGAAGACGAGATACGTCGTGATTGCGAGCACGAACGTGAGCAGCACAAACACAATCAGCGCAATCGTCAAGCTCGTCCTTGTGGTATCCCGGCTCATTGCCATAAAGGCTTTCCCCGTAAAGCATGTTGCTTGAGTGCGGCTCGACCAGAGTCATCGTCGCTACAATCAGACGGCGTTCACAACACTCGCTATTGTACCGACTAGGCAAGTCGGGAAAGGGGCCGGGCAGGTGCCAGAGCCTCTGGCTCGGCTTGGTTCTCTTGCCAGTCCACTCGCTGGCCTGTGGCGAGGGCAGTTCGCCCCAGAATGGCCACCAGCGTGCTGCGGCACATCCGGGTCGATTCATCTGCAACGACTCCCGAACGCACCGCCTGCAGCAACGCGTCCATGCCGGCTTGATACATGCCTGCCGGCTTTTTTCGAGACCAGCCCGATCCATCAAAGCCATACTGCCAGGGGCGGGAACCGTTGATCTTGTGGCACAACAGATCGCACGATCCATCCGCTGCGATCACCGTTTCTATCCGTTGCGTGAACGGCCCCATGGCCCGCTGGCACGAAGCATTCAGCCATCCGCCGTCGGCAAATTCATAGCGGACGCCGGTGCCTCGTAGGCCGCCACCGAAGGCCGGTGCGTCACACGGAACGGCCGTCACGGGGCAGGCATCGCCTCGGGCCCAGATCGCCCTGTCGATGGCGTGGCTGTGGTGTTCTACAAAGTGGCCGCCAGAGAAGCGTTCAAACGATATCCAGTTGCGTTGCTGCCACTCTTCCTGACTCCACGCGAGTTGCGGGGCCTTACGCCAAGGGAGGCCAATAGACGCGTGGCAGTGCCCTCCAATCACACGGCCAATTGCCCCGTCGTGAATCCGTCGCATTGTTTCCACGGTCGGTTCGTCGTGTCGAAAGCAAAACCCCGACACAATCGAAAGCATCCGCTGACGGGCCCCGGCGCATGCGGTAGCCACTTCGTGAACGCCCGCCACATCAATGGCCACGGGCTTCTCGCAGTAGAGGTGCTTTCCCGCTTCAATGGCCGCTTTCACGTGCAGCGGCCGCATGTGCGGCGGGGAGGTGAGCAGAACGATGTCCACGCCTGCATCGAGCACATCACGATACGCGTTGAATCCCAGAAACCTTCGCTCTGGCGGGCACTCAAACTGTATCCCTGCCGCCCGAGCCAGCAGGCTGGCACTGGAATCGATCTGGTCGGCAAACAGATCTCCCATGGCCACGATCCGCACGCCTGGATCGGCCGCCGCTGCTTGTAAAGCCGCTCCTGTGCCTCGCCCTCCGCAGCCAATGAGTCCCACCCGAATCCGTTCGTCGCCACCGGCAAAGACACCAGCCGTGAGCAGGCGTGGTCTCACGGACGAAGCCACCGTCGCGATCGCCGAGAACCTCTCAAGAAACGTCCGTCGCGACCACTGGTGCGAGCGTCCAAAAACAAGGGGTATCTGATTCATGATTGGGATCCTCCATTGCCCCGTACTCTACCAGCCCGTCAAAAAATTCACCCCACCCCCTTTTGGGACTCAGGAATTCACCGGCAACTCGAGGGGTAGTCTCACTGGTTACCGCACCCGCGAGACCCGCGTGAGGAATCTCAGGAGCGGTTCCTCCAAGGCTTGAGGAGTCACACCGAAGGCTTTTACGAAATCCTGCTGCCGCTGCTCGGGAGAGTCGTCTGAGAATGGCTCCTTGCAGGCGAGCATTTGCAGATACGCAACAAACGCTGGCTTTTGTGTTTGTATGAGGAAGTACGTGAGAGCCCACGCTCGTGCATAGGCCTCGATTGCATCATCAGCGCGACGAAATGGTTCATCGCCAGACACGATTGGTTCGAGCGCACCGCCTCGCTGTGTGGCTAGAAATTTTTCCAGCCGAGGCTTGTTCACCATGCCGATGCCACGCCATCCGCGTTGGCTCGCCAGGTCCGGAGTTTCGAAATACGTGGCGATTCCTTCGCTTACCCACAGCGGCACAGGGGCAAGCCGGCGATGCATTGTGCAGTTAAACGACATCTGGTGCGTGGCCTCGTGCACCAACGTGGCGACCAATCCAGAGGCCTCGGGTCTGGCCAGAATTTCAAGGCCTGCGCGGCCCGCGGACGTAGCCGTCTTGCGGGCCAGCAGGTCGCTGCCTGTGAGGTCAAATGTGGTCACCCGATTGCTGAGCAGATTGTAGTAGCCAACCACGCGGTCTGCTGCAGCGCCGAGGTCGCGAGCCGCGAAAGCTTCGTAGCGATGACGGTCGGCAAAGATCACGACGATCAACGGCCGGCTCGGCGGTCTGACGTCGAGTGCTGCTTGTGTCCAGAAGTTTTGGAACCCCTCGTGCAGCCGTTCGAAAAGCGCACCGCACCACTGTGCATAGGCCCGGGACGTATCGAAGCAAATGACGTAGTGCTTCGTGACAAGTAGGTCGAAACCCGGCGGCAGTTCGGCCAGGATCCGCGTGCCAAGTTCTCGGGGCGTTTCGGCTTCTGCCGGATGAGCGACTGCGGCACGACTGAGAATGGTGGACGGCTCAACGATTTCCAGGCGTTCGTCTGGAAGTTCTAGCAACACGCCCCCATCGAGTGCCTCTACGATCACGTGTCCGGTAACAGTGCGCGGTCCACTGGCATCGCGCAGTTGGAAGCACTCCGGCATTTCTGCAGAGAGGCACGCCCCCCATGGCAGTGCCATCGCCACACCAATCCCAATCGTCATACTGACTTTAAACATGCGAATCACTCCCAAGCGGACAGCACTGAATTGTCTATGCAAACAGGTCTTGGATGAATGGGAAAGTGCAAACGGCTGAAAACTCCCAGAATGTCTATTTTTTGAACCACATTGCTCTGGTTCCAGCGACTCAAGACCGGTATTTTCCCTTCCACACCCGATCTGGATCGGCCCAGCTTTCGGCTTGTTGAATCCCCGGAGCAAACCTTCTCCACAGGCGCAACAGATTTATGGCTACCGCTGCCCCGTTTTATACGATTCAAGGCTCTCGCCGGTGCATGCTTTGCCTGATGGTCGTGGCTGCTTTGGGAGCCCTGTGTGCGTCAGGATGCGCCAGCTGGGTACCGTGGAAAGACAAGGACAAGATTGCCCGCGAAACAGCCAAGTACGGTGCCACGGCCGACCAAAGGATTCAAGAACTGCAGGAACAGGCCAAGGTCGCCAAAGCGGCGGACGGGGAACGGCAGGCCTTGTTCACGCAAGAACTCATCCGAAAGACGCTTGAAGAGCACGATCCCCGAGTGCGGTCTGAACTGGTCGCAATTGCCGCTACATTCGATACACCGTCGGCAAAGGCCATTTGCAAAGGCGGCCTGGAAGATCCAGATGAGCGCGTGCGCATGAAGGCTTGTGAGGTCTGGCGGCGACGGGGTGGAGACGAGGCCGTGCAACTGCTCGCGGCCCGTTACCGAACCGACTCTGAACTCGACGTGCGTTTGCGGGCTTTGCGCATGCTCGGCGAATTAGAAAACAAAGCTGCCATTCCTGTACTGGCCAAAGCGCTCGAGGACCCTGATCCGGCGGTGCAATACAGAGCCGTTGCATCCCTGAAGAAAGTCAGTGGCCGCGACCTCGGCGATGACGTGAACAAATGGCGTGCGTGGGCGGCTGATCCCAATGCAGCGGAGTCGTGGTCGATTGCCGAAACGTTCCGGAAACTTTTTTAACGTGGCGGCACGCCGCTGAATCGCCACGGATTCGACTGCTTTGGCATAGCCGATTCTTGCGCCCAGCCAGTCCGCACAGGGCACAAAAACAATATGGGCATTGTGGGGGCTCTAACGGGACCTGTACAGGGTTTTTGCAAGGATCACTGTTCTGTTGGCCGAATCGGACGATACCCCAACACACAAGCCGTCTGTAGGAACCGATATTCGCATGCACTCACATAGGCCCCTCCGCTCGATCTATTCCAATCGTTTCCTTTGTTGGTCGCTCGCGGGAGCCTCGGCCATCGTCGTTCTGGCGCACGCACCGTCTCCCACGGCATCGTTTGCAGCACCTCCTTATTCTACCCGATCGCAGATGCGATCCCGAGGCTTCTTCGACAGCTTTTCCAAGCAACCAGCTCCTCCATCCCAATTTATTTTAGCCCCCACGCCGCCACTCGCGCAAGCGAAGCCTGTGAATGCCACTGCTGCAAAAGCCAAGCAACCGCCATCCTCTCGCGCGCACCGTCTTCCCTCGTGGGATGAGGCCACAGCGTTCGCCACATCGCTGCAATCATCGGCCGGCAAAGTGGCCGCTGCGGTGATCGATCCCACCGTACAAGCAAAGGCCACCCGCACAGCCAACGCACGCGAACCGACCGAACCACGCAAAAAATCCCTTGGGTCATCCGGCCTAGCAGCCCAGAAGGCGGGATCGAAGCAGGCTCCACCGCAGGCTCTGGCTGCGCCTGCCCCGCAATCGCACCGGCTCAACAAGCTACGGGTGCGGATTGCGCAGACACTCGCGACGTACCAAAGGCGGCCCCTCAACACCGCCGAGAACACGCCGTGGGAAATCATGCACGGCTTC
>QWQH01000040.1 GCA_003670915.1 Planctomycetota bacterium
ACGCGCAAGGTGTTTACGCTGCCGGTGGCCCTCTCGCTCATGGTATTTTTTGCCCTGTGTGCGCAGTGCGCAAGCACGCTGGTTGTGATCGGAAAAGAAACGCACAGCTGGGTCTGGCCGGTCGTGGCGTTTGCGTACATGACAGTGCTAGCCTGGCTGGGCGCCTGCGCGACGTATCAGCTTGGCACATGGATCCTTTCGTAGGACTGCCGAGCGAGCAGCGATTGACTACCACGATGCAAAACGCCATCGCCATCACCATCGCCATCGCAGCGGCCATGTGGCTGGCCCGATCGCTTTCAAAGCGACTCTTTGCGCCTCCCTGCCAGCAGCCATCATCCGGTGGCCCAGAAGGCACAGACGGATTTATTCCGCTGCACCAACTCCGCGGTTGCGCGCCCACTGCCTCCAAGCCCAAGGCCTAGAGCGACAAAGGTCTCCTCTCACTTCGCCGGGTGGGCGAATGCTCGTCGAGCCGCTCTGCATCGTTCGCGGCCGAAATTATGTGACAGGAGGGGTTGCCCACGCCCCAGGAGCCGGCGTAGGCGGCCAGCGAAGCCTATGGATGGCAAAGCGCAGACGCCTCCGAGAGAGCGGAGGCCCGGACGGCCGCAGCGAACGTCCGGCGATGGGGTGTGGGCAACCCCGACCTACCAAAGACGAATCATGTGACAGGAGGGGTTGCCCACGCCCCAAGAGCCGGCGTAGGCGGCCAGCGAAGCCCAAGGATGGCAAAGCGCAGACGCCTCCGAGAGAGCGGAGGCCCGGACGGCCGCAGCGAACGTCCGGCGATGGGGCGTGGGCAACCCCGACCTACCAATAGACGCGGGCCTTCTGCTCCCGCTTCCAGTGTGCCTGTGTAGCCGCATGGTCACTAGAGCTCTCCGAGATGCGATCTAGCGAACATGAAGCTAGTCAATATGAAGCGACGTGCGATTTGGTGGCGTTGAGGGCAACGCTTAGTACATGTCGTGGTCGCCGCCGTGGCCGGCCCCGCCGCCACCCTTCTGATCCTTCGGCTTCTCTGCAATCAACGCGTCGCTGGTGAGCAACAGCGTGGAAACGCTGGTGGCATTTTGCAAGGCTGTGCGAGTGACCTTCGTCGGGTCAATCACACCCGATTTCACAAGGTCTTCGTACTTGTTGGTCGCGGCGTTGTAACCAAAGTTACCCGTGCCTTCCAGCACCTTCTCGCACACGATCGAGCCGTCTTGTCCAGCATTCGCGGCGATCATCGTGACAGGAGCGCGGGCCGCCCGAATCACAATGTTGAACCCAATCGTTTCGTCGTCGGACAAACCCTTGGGCTTGACCTGCGAAGCCGCACGCAACAGAGCCACACCACCACCCGGCAGGATGCCCTCTTCGACAGCCGCACGCGTGGCGTGCAGGGCGTCTTCAACGCGAGCCTTCTTCTCCTTCATCTCGCTTTCGGTGGCGGCACCGACGTTGATCTTTGCCACGCCGCCGGAGAGCTTTGCCAGCCGCTCTTCGAGCTTCTCACGGTCGTAGTCGCTGGTGACATTTTCGATCTCGCGACGAATCTGCTCGATGCGACCCTTGATCTCCGAATTCTTGCCGGCGCCCTCGATGACCGTGGTGTTGTCTTTGTCGACAATCACCTTCTTGGCACGGCCGAGTTCGGCCAAGCCAAGGCTTTCGAGCTTCATGCCTAGATTTTCAAATACCGCCGTGGCTCCGGTGAGGATGGCGATGTCTTCCAGCATCGACTTCCGGCGATCGCCGTAGCCAGGTGCCTTCACAGCGCACACTTGAAACGTACCGCGGAGCCGGTTGATCACCAGCGTTGCAAGGGCTTCGCCGTCAACCTCTTCGCTCACGATCAGCAGCGGCTTGCCGGCGTTCACAACAGCCTCCAGCAGCGGCACGATGTCTTTCACGCTGGAGATCTTCTTCTCCACAACGAGGATGTAGCAGTCTTCCAGCACGCACTGCATCTGCTGGGGGTTGGTCACAAAGTACGGGGAGAGATAGCCGCGGTCGAACTGCATCCCCTCCACAAACTCGATCTCCGTCTTGAGGCTCTTCCCCTCGTCGACGGTGATGACGCCGTCCTTGCCAACTTTATTCATGGCCTCGGCAAGCAACTCGCCGATTTCCATGTCGTTATTGGCGGCGATCGACGCGACCTGCGCCATCTCCTTCTTTCCCTTCACGGGGATCGACATCTCCTTGAGCTTGGCGGAGATCTCTTCGACGGCCTTCTCGATGCCCGCCTTGAGCTGAATGGGATTCACGCCCGAGACAACGGCCCGCAGGCCCTCGTTGAACACGGCTTCGGCCAGCACCGTGGCGGTGGTCGTGCCGTCGCCGGCAACGTCGCTGGTCTTGCTGGCTACTTCGCGAACCATGCGAGCGCCCATGTTTTCATACACATCTTCGAGGTCGACTTCCTTGGCAACCGTCACGCCGTCTTTGGTGACGGTGGGGGAGCCGAAGCTCTTTTGCAAAATCACGTTGCGGCCCTTGGGTCCAAGGGTCACCTTCACGGCGCGGGCCAATTTTGCAACACCGCGACGCATTGCCTCGCGTGCTTCCTGATCGAATGCCATCATCTTGGACATGAAAATCTCCTCTGGAGTGTGTGGAACGTTTGGGTTTTGAAAGGGGGCGGGTGGCTCATCAAGGCTCGTGGTTACAAGGCTGGTGGCTAATTGACCACGGCCAGAATATCGTCTTCTCGCATGAGCAACAGTTCGCTGTCGCCCACTTTGAACGGTTCGCCGGCGTAGCTTGTAAACACAACGCGGTCGCCCGGCTTCACTTGCAGCGGGTGGCGTTGGCCCTTGTCGGTGAGTTTGCCTTCACCCACGCTCACCACGACGCCGCGGGCGGGCTTGTCTTTCGCGGAGTCTGGCAGCAGGATGCCGCCGGAGGTCTTCTGCTCGCTCTCGTCTCGCTCCACAACAACGCGGTCGCCCAGCGGGATCAAAGTCGACTTCTTCTTGACGGGCTTGCTCGCAGTGACTGACATCTTCAAAACCTCTTCGGGGATAACGCGGGGATGGACAGAAAAAACGTCATCAAACGTGGACACACTCCGGAAACACCACAACGGGCCAGTCGGTACGACTGCCGTCACGGCATACCATCAGAGCGGTCTGATGCGGAGAAGCAACTGGCGCGCCGAAAGCACGGGAATTGAGAGGGTTCTTATGGATTGAGCGAATCGGGCCGAATCCCGGCCCGATTCGCCACTGGCTCCGGCCGCAGAGGCTTTTCCAACCGCTGCCAGTTTGGCAGCAGGCGTGAGACTGGCAAGGAAATGCTCTCGGAGTGGCGGCGGTTTCCGATTGGTTTGCGGCCGGGACGGCCTCCGGATGGCAAATCATTTTCCCAGCGGATACTCTCTTTACAGAGTGACCGAACGAATTCTGGTCTGGAGAAGTGCCTGCATGTCAACGCATCGTCGGATCAACGTCGCCAAAATCGGTGATGTCACGGTCGTAAAGTTTCTGGACAAAAAAATCCTTGACGAGGCCAACATTCAGGAACTGGGACTGGAGTTGTTTAGTTTGATCGAGCACGACAACCGCAAGAGCATCCTGCTCAATTTCTCAGACGTTGAATTCCTCTCGAGTGCCGCCCTGGGCAAGCTCATCACGCTGGACCGCAAGGTCAAGGCCAGCAAAGGCCGCCTGAAGATGAGCAACATCCGGCCGGAAATCTTTGAGGTCTTTCAGATCACGAAGCTCAATAAGGTGTTCGATATCCGCAACGATGAGTCTGAGGCCGTCGCGGCGTTTTAGTGTGCGGGAGTCGCGGAGCCGCTGTGTCCATGGAGAGCCGGCGAGTAGTCAGTCCCGCCAGCCAGACCAGCACAATTGTCAAGGCGACAACAAGGCGACGACAAGGCGACAAACGGTTAAGGCCATATGGATCACCACAGTCCCCTCAATGACGCCGCCAAAAAAAGTGCCGGTAACGAACTTGGGTCGTGGCAGCGGGAGATCGATCTGCCCAGCGAGCGTGGCGCCAGCCGGATAGTGATGGACGATCTGCTGGAGCAACTCGGCATCCACGGCTGGTCGCCTTCGGATATCTTTAGCATTCATCTGGCCGCTGAAGAGGCCATCGTGAATGCCATCATTCACGGCAACAAGCTGGACCCCTCCAAGAAAGTGCACGTATCCTGCCTGATTTCAGTCGATCTGGCGCGGATTGAAGTGACGGACGAGGGGTCTGGCTTCGACCCTGGTTCTGTGCCCGACTGCACGCTGGCCGATCGGCTGGAAATGCCAGGGGGCCGCGGCGTGATGCTGATGCGAACGTTCATGACGCGGCTGGAATACAGCGACCGGGGCAACCGTGTGCTGATGGAAAAGCAACGCACCAGCGAATGAGCCTTTGCGGAGCCAACCGCCAGCACCGCTGCACAAAGCGGCCACCAAGTGGAAAAATGTCATGGATGACTTTTATCCGGAAGTGAGAGCTTTGCTGGAAGCCATGTGGGGACCAAGACGTGAATGGCCGCCAAGGCCACTAGGTACGCACAGGCTGCCATGATAAAAATCGGTTCGTAGCGACCTGTCTTTTGCAGAATCTCGCCCACCACCAACGCGATCAGCATGCCTCCAATGGAACCAGCGGTGCCGCCAATGCCCACGATAGAACCCACGGCCCGCTTGGGAAAAAGATCTGATGCGAGCGTGAAAAGATTTGCCGACCACCCCTGATGGGCTGCAGCAGCCAACGAAACCAACGCTACGGCTACCCAGAGATTCGTGGTTGTGGCGGCAAACCAAATCGGCACAACAGCTAATGCACACACCAGCATGGCTGTCTTGCGTGCGGCATTCGTCGACCAACCTCGCCAGAGCAAGTGCGACGAAAGCCATCCGCCGCCAATGCTCCCCACATCGGCCACGAGATAAATCGCCACCAGCGGAAGGCCCATTGTTTTCAGGTCAAGACCGTGGTTCCTCTTGAGGAAGTCGGGAACCCAGAAAAGATAGAGCCACCAAATCGGATCGGTGAGGAATTTGCCAATCGCAAAGGCCCACGTTTCGCGGTGAAGAAAGAGTTGACTCCACGCAACGCTTCCCGTGGGCTCCGGAGGATCGCTCTCTATCCAGCCAAGCTCCGCAGGATTCACGCGGCGATGGTGCTCCGGACTCCGGTACAACACCCACCACCAACCCACCCACATAAAACCCAGCAGGCCCGTGATCAGGAAAGCCATCTGCCAGCCATACTGCAACGTGATCCATGGCACCACCACAGGTGTCAGAAGGGCGCCGACATTCGTGCCCGAATTAAAAATGCCCGTAGCCAGCGCGCGTTCTTTTTTTGGAAACCACTCCGACACCGCCTTGATGGACGCCGGAAAATTTCCCGCCTCACCGAACCCCAGCACAAGCCGCGAGAGCGCGAGGCCTGCTGTTGCTCCCCCTAGGAAAACGATCGCTGGCGGATCGATCGACACCGTAGGTATTCTGAGCCACGGCACCAGGTGAGCCGCCGCGTGCATCGTGGCTCCAATGCTCCACACCACCACAGCCAACACAAAGCCACGCCGCACGCCAATCCGATCCATGATCCTTCCTGAGAGCAACAACCCGATGGCATACGCGGCCTGAAACGTGAACACGATCGACGCATAATCCCTCTCGTCGAATTGAAACTGCGACTGCAGCGTCGGCTTTAAGATGCCGATGACCTGCCGGTCGATGTAGTTGATCGCCGCAGCAGAAAAAAGCAGTCCGCAGATCACCCAGCGAAATCGAGTTGGCCGCTGAAGCATTGCGTCGGATTGGATGGACACGAGCCACTCTCTATAGGTGCGTTTTTTGACAACCCCACTCTCATACGGTTCGCTCGAGCAGAATAGGCGTGCTGAGACAGAAGCGAGGCCTGCACAGGCAAAATTTTAAGAAAAAGCCCTACGAAAACAGAGGCTCGCAGTCGGACCTCCGATCCGCTACTCTGGCTTCTAGCAGAGCCCTTGCATTCGACCACCGCCGCCTACGATCTTGCAGCGTTGCCGTTGGACGTTGAGGCTTTATTCTCCGATAGCTCAATGGTAGAGCGAGCGGCTGTTAACCGCTAGGTTCTAGGTTCGAGTCCTAGTCGGAGAGCTTTTTCTCACCGGAAAAATCCTCTGGGCTCGAGAGAGCCAACGCTCGGCCGAGAGAGCCAACGGAAACGCGCGGCCAGGCGATCATGCGATCATGCACGCGGGCGTTTCCGGAATGCGTGGCGTGTGGCTTGCTTGAACCGATGATTGCCTAGGCGATGATCTCCGAGATCGGCTCGACGTGTTCGACGCCCACGAGTTTCTGATCTAGGCCACCAAAAAAATAGCTCAGCCGGTTGGGATCAAAGCCCAGTTGTTTTAAGACCGTGGCATGCAGGCTCTTCACGTGAAAGCCCGTGCGGCC
>QWQH01000133.1 GCA_003670915.1 Planctomycetota bacterium
ACCTCGCAACCGCATGGGAACTCCATTTGAGCGATGAATCTGGAAAACTCTGGCGGGATCAGATCATCGAGGTCCGCAACCAAACGGAACCAGCCAGAATATTTCTGTTTGAACGAGCCGCCACATGGGGCCGGGCAGAGTTTCGGTAGCGAGGCCTTGGATAACGTGCTGGCTCGACCGCACGATGCGTTTTAGTCGCGGTACTCAAATTTATATTTACCAGGATTCGGCGTTGGGTACATGCCGTCGCTGTTGGCGAGCAGGATCGCTGGAGAACTGTCGGTGAGCGTCGCCACGCCTGCTGTCAAATCGTCGGGGCAGTTGATCATCTCATCGAATGTCACAATTTTGCCGGTGTGGGCTGCAAACCGCCCCATCGCCGTCACGAGGCTCGCCTCGGCGCCTCGCACCGCTTCATTGTACGGCTCATTATTCATGATGGCCGCTACGAGATGCTCCCACTCCCGGCGGTAAGGATTCGGCTCGGGCTGCTCGGCCGTCCAAGCCATGTTGGCCTTATCCATCTGCTGGGTCTTGTAAATCGTGCAACGTGCGGGGGAATGGCCGCTAGCAGAAATCGTAAAAGCGCCTTTGGTGCCTTGACCAAACACGCCAAACTTTTGCTGGCAGTCTTTCATAGAGCGGCCGGAGTAGAAGAATTTCGTGCCATCGGCAAACGTGTATTCAACGGCGTAGCTATCGAAATTCTGATCGTCTAACTTGCCTCGGTAGTGCCGTCCGCCGGTGGCCTCAGCCGACACAGGCCACGCGCCTTTCATCCAGCAGACCTCGTCGATGTGGTGCACGTAGTAATCGCTAAAAATCCCACCGCTGGCCCAAAGAAAGCCATGGAATCGCTTGATCTGCCAAAGCAACTCTGGGATCTCTTGATGACCCGGTGCCAGCTCAAAACTTTGGACTGGGGTATGCATGCGGTAGCCGCGAAAGTCCATTAACTCGCCCGCTTCCCCGTCGTTGAGCCGATCAGAGAGTTCGCGGCGGCGGTCGCAGTGGCGGCACATCAATCCGACGCCCACCTTGAGATTTTTGGCGTCTGCTTGGGCTGCTAGGTCGATGATCCGCTTCGTGCTCGGGCCGTCGATCGATACCGGCTTCTCCATAAACGTGTGCACGCCCCTCTGGATAGCTGCCGCGAAATGCACAGCCCGAAATGCCGGTGGCGTTGCGAAGATTGCGATATCCCCGGGTCGCAAACAGTCGATCGCCTGCTGGTACGCATACATTCCAGTAAAGGCGCGGTCTTCGGGCACATCAACACGTTCCTTGAATTGCTCGGTGAGCGACCGTCGAACGATGTCGACGCGACTGCGAAACACGTCGGCCATCGCCACGATCTTGAGTGGTGTATTGGCGACGGAAAGTGCGTCCGCTGCAGCCCCGCCGCCGCGACCACCGCAGCCGATCAATGCCACACGAATCTCGTTGCTGCCACCAGCGTGCACTGCCGGTGCGGCATTGTCGGGCGAGGCCTTCTCAACGCTGTCCTCCGCCCGACTGTCTGAGAGGAGCGTGCCGGCAAACACCGCTGCGGCCGCCTGCGTGGTCGTGCCCAGAAATAGACGGCGGGAGCTGCCAGCGGGAACGTTTTCAACCGATCCTGGAAACTGTTTTTTTGGCAAGATCACAATCGCATCTCCGTAGGTGGTTTCGAGAAGAGTTTTTTCAAGGACGGAATTGAGCTACTCGAGAAGGCCCAGGGTCTCTAGGAGTAGGCAGAGGCGGTGGAACTGCGGGCCAAATCGTCTTCGAGGAGGCGGTGCGGCTGGATCTTGAGCTTTGCGAGTTCTGCATGATACTCCCGAACGGCCTCTGCCGCCGAGATGGCCTCGTCGGCCACTGCACGCAGCATTTTAACAAATGAGAGTTGGTGTTCTGCGGCGTTGATCTTGCGGCCAAAAAGCGCAACGCGGGCCCCGTGCTGTTTCGCGTCGGCGATCAGGCCAAATGCATCGTGCGTGGTGCCAGCACCGCCGCCCAGAATACCCACGACGAGCGAGGAATCGTAGGCGGCAAGTTGCTCAGTGATCTCGGGGCCTAGGTACGGAATCTTAAGGAATATCGGACGCCCAGCCCGAGGCACGCCAGCCAAGGCTCGCACCACGTGGTCAGCCAGAAAGCGGCCAATGTCTTGGGGCTTGTGGGCCGGCGCTTTTCCCGGCACAGCGTCGAGCGCATTCGGAAAAAAAACTTCCAAGAAATGACGAAAGCCTGACTGCTCGGCCTCGATCCGAAACGCTCGGTATGCCGCGAGCATGTCGCGGTCAAGCGTCGCATCATCATTGAATGTGAGCGAAAAGAGCCCGAGGTCAGCGCCGCCAGAGCCAGTGGCATGCGGCTTCGGATCGCCCTCCTCGCGGCTTCCACGCACGCGGCCTGATTGCGCCTGCGAGATCGTGGTCGTAGAAAATGGCAGCGCCGGTTGACGGCCATAGCTTCCGGTGCCGGCGGCCAGCCAGATATCGGTCGTGTCGTTCATGCGCACCGCTGGCGTCACAGGACTCTGGATAAAGAGGCCCTCGTCAATAGCCAGCACCTCGCTGGTGCTGGCGCTCAATAACATGATGTCGACCAACTGCTGTTTCACGATCTCGCGGATGCTGTCGCGGTACTCGGCCAGCGAGCGAAACGGCCCCTTCGCCGGCAATCCGCCGGGCTTGAGGCCAGGGGAGGCCAGCCCAAACGCCATATCGGCGTCCTTGGCATCGGCCAAAATAAAGTCGCGGCACCGCGGATCAGCGACGATCCTCGCCAGCTTCAGATCGAGTGATTTGTGGTGGCAGGGAGGAGACGGCGTCAAAACAAGCACCCGAAAGGAATCCTTCACTCAGACCGTTGCAATAAGCCACGTGTGACCGCAATCGCTTCTAAAGCTTACCAAGCCGCCATCGGCCCTCGCAACCGGCCAGCCCTAAAAGGCTGCACGACATAGCGCCCTTTCCTTCAGCCGCCATAGGCAATGTTTCATTCATCGAGTGGCACGAGCCACACGTTGCGAAATCGAGTCGGGCTGCCGTGGTCCTGAAGAAAAAGCGGCCCCTTACCGGTTTCAATGAGACGCTTTTCGATGCCTCGCGAAAAGTCTGTGACGCCATGTTTGTACGGAGTGTAAGGCGAACGCGGTTTGGTGAATGCGATGCCGTCTTGAACCAATTTTCCATTGAGCCACGCCGTGATCGAACCGGCCTTGAGAAGATGCCCTGCTACATCATGTCGCGGCGCACGAAACCGAATGTCGTACACCTGCCACTGGCCCACCGGTCTGGCGGCATTCACAAGCGGGGCGGCGAAACGGTAAAGGCTGCCCTCGTCCTGGTCGGTCGGGGGATCCGCACCCGCGGAGTCATAAATCTGCATCTCATAGTGGCCGTGCAGGTAGAGACCGCTGTTCCCTTGGGACGTGGGCGAGACCATAAACTCCGCATGAATATCTGCATCCTGAAAGAGCAGGTCTGAGACAATGTGATTGGCGTGGCCCGGTGTTGCCTTCACTTCAAGCGTGGCAAGGCGGTTGGCAAACCCCTCGGGGGGAGCCTCGCTGCCAGCATCTCCCAGCGGCCAGTCGATCGGCCTGCCGGACATGCCAACGAACTTCGGGGGTTGCCCGACTAAACCCAAAAGGACGATTGCGTTGTGAGGTGGTGGCACGGGCAGCGGGGCTTGCGATGGGCGAAAGCTGGCAGCCACGCCGTCGGGCTCGAAAGCCAATGCATTTGAAACCATCGGCCCACACCATAGCGACAGCACAAAGCACGCTCGGAAAAACTTGATCATTGCACCATCTCAATGCACAGCAGCGAAAAGAGTCTGCCTCACAAAATCAAACCCATTCACACCCAGGCACACCCCGCCCGGGAACCACAGCATACTCACTCCTGCTCGAAAGTGGCCGCACCCAATTGCCTTGGGTCGCTCTCCAAAGCCACGCCACACAATCGGGCCTTTGGTGGTTCTACGCAGTGGTTTTGAAGTCGTGCCGCGAGTGACCATTTGAAGAAACTCTGCGCAGCGACTATGCTCCCGCCGCTGGCGCCCAGTTTGCATCCATATTTCAAAGGATTTTTTGCATGGCTGTTACCCCGTATCGCTTTTCTGTTGGTCCGTGGAACCTAGGCCGGGGAGCCGATCCATTTGGTCCACCGGTGCGACCGCAGGTAGCGTTTGCCGACGTGCTGAAAGCAGCGGTAAAACTCGGCTTTGAGGGCATCCAATTGCACGACGACGACGCCGTGCCCGATTTGGAAAAGCTCACTCACTCGCAGATTGTTCGCGAGGCCGAGGCCGTGCGTGGCACACTTTCCGACCTAGGGCTCACGGCTGAGTTCGTCGCTCCACGTCTCTGGGAACACGAGTCCGGCGTGGATGGCGGCTACACGGCCAACGATCCGGCGGCTCGGAAGTGGGCCATTGATCGATCCAAGCGGGCGGTTGATATAGCGCAGGCGCTGGGCACCGATTTGATCGTGATGTGGCCAGCACGCGAGGGCACCAACGTTCGGGAAAGCAAAAATCCCGTGGAGGCCTCTGGACAGATACTGGAGGCGATCAATGCGATTCTGGGCGCGCATCCCAAGGCCAGAATCGCTATCGAGCCCAAGCCAAACGAGCCGGTCGATCATGCGTTTGTACCAACCATCGGCCACGCACTGGCGTTGGGGGCACGGTGTGCGGATCCCTCGCGAGTGGGCGTGCTCATCGAAAGCGCGCATGCGATTCTGGCAGGCCTCGATCCATCCGATGAAATGGGGTTTGCCGTGGCCGCAGGCAAACTGTGGGGCGTGCACTTAAACGACCAAAACGGCCTGAAGTTCGACCAAGACAAAGTATTTGGCGCTGCCAACCTGCGCGGCGCATTCGATCAGGTGCGGGTGCTGGAAGCGGCCAACTATGCTGCCACCGGGTGCTTTATTGGTTTCGATGTGAAGGCCCAGCGGACTCAATCAGCCGATGCTGCCACGGCGCATCTGGCCACCAGCAAGGCTGTATTTCTGAGGCTGGTAGAGAAGGTGCGGTCATTTCCACACACGGCAGCCCAGCAGTGCATCAAGGCCAGAGACTACGAAGCCCTCGAGCGGCTTGTGCTGGAACACTTGCTTGGAGGCTGAAGAGCGGGCCTCGCTGTATCCACAGAAGCCGAATGATTCCACGGTTCGCGGGTCGCACTGCCCTTGATCCTTCAGGCGGCGCTCTTGAGAGGGTAAGTGCCTGTCTTTTTTTGTTCGTCCCGAAGCGTATCGCAGGCTCTATGAATCATGCTGCGGGCAAGTCGCTTGGCGACCAATTGATTTGCCTCTAGAAACGGCCGGCGATTCTCGTAGTCTCCGTGGGAACTCTGCAGAATTGCTTTGCGGATATCAGCCTGCGTCTCACAGACCACCACTCCGCGAGGATCAAAATGCGAGCCAATCGACGGGTCTCCCCAATAAATCGGAATGCTTGAGCAGAGCATGGAGTCGATCAGTTTTTCAGTGAAGTATCCGCTGCAACGCGAATTTTCTATAACGACTGAATACCGAAATGGTGCGTGTGCTTCAGCCTTGTCGACAACCGGCTCATAGGCATGGCCATACAGTTTCAGGGTTTCGTACGCTGTTCTCGACCATGCCGCAACATGGTGTCGCAATCGATGGCCAGGCAGATCGTTCTTTGTTGAAGCCACCAAAGACACCATCGATGTTTTCGTAAAAGAATTCTCAGGGCTTGCCGTCAACGTCGTGCCACCGTGCTCCACCAGACGGGCATTTCGCAACACTTTGCACAAGCTCATCTGGTGCGTAAATACACGATGGTATGAGCGGCCGCACCATCGCAGAAGTTTGTACAACCGTCCTTGCACTGCAGGTGGCTCCCATATCACGAGCGACACGCGGCAGCGGACATTGCGACGACGAGCCCACAGCGATCGCGAACTTGCGCAGAGAACCAGATCGTTGTCGGCACCCAGATCACCCACGAAAGCATCGTCGCCATCTTTTCCGAGTCCATGGCTCTCACCCAGCGGCCACCCGAGAGTGCGCAGTGGAATCCTTGCCAAATCTTCACCGTACGAGCGAATAACGCCTGGCGGAAGAAATCCAACTGACATCACCGTCTCCACGAATGTGCGCGGGGAATACACCCGGCAGGCTGCGCGACTGCAAAGGCCCCATGAGCAAGGACACCGTGTGCCTTGATCTCATTGCGCTGTTGTGTATCGACTGTGATGCCTGCGATTCTCAAACCAATAAAGTGGGCTCTTTGTGCCGCCTCACACTGGGGCGATGAGGAGATTTGAGAAAACACGCCTGTTCCTCAATCGATGCACCGCCCGCTGGATCCATCGACATAGCCCCTCTTTTCTGACGCCACGGTCGGTCGAAGGGGGCCTGAGATAGGCATTCG
>QWQH01000093.1 GCA_003670915.1 Planctomycetota bacterium
ACAATCGCCACCTGGCCAGCAAGGTCGACTTTGAGCCGCCGCTCATCTGCGACCCCTACCGTTTTTTTGATTTCCTCAGCCATCATGTGGTTCCCTTCTGCTTGCTCTGTGTCCTCAATCAAAGTGAGTGCCGTCGAACTGCAATGAATTGCGGGCGTTGGGTTTGTCTTTTAACACTCATGGATCGCTTGAATCCAGCACGCCAGAGCATACAACGCTCCGGTCGATCCGTTTCATAAGGCCTCGCAACACGCGACCTGGCCCGACTTCCCAGATGGACCCAACGCCCACGGAAAGCAGGTACTCGACAGACGCCTGCCACTCCACAACGCCTACCACTTGCCTGGCCAGAAGACGACGAATGTCGGCAGGGTCGTTGTGCGGACGGGCGTCCACATTGCTCACAACAGGAATCCGTGGCGAGCGAATCGTAACTGCTGCGATCGCATTACTTAAGTGTGCCACGGCCGGCTCCATCATCGGGGTATGGAAAGCGCCAGCCACTTCCAGCCGCACGCACTTCATCGCCCCAGCAGCCTCAGCGGCCTCAGCCAGCCGCTGGCAGGCCTCTGCCGATCCAGAGACAACGCAATTGCCTGGACACAGAACATTGGCCAACGCAAGCACATCGCCTCCGCGGACTTGGTCGCACAATGTCTGGATTGATTCGCGGTCCAACCCCAACACGGCCAGCATCGTCCCAGGCCGCTCCTCCGCGCACTCCTGCATGGCCCGGCCGCGAACGTCAACGAGCCGAACCGCATCGTCGAAATCGATGGAACCAGCAAACACCAGTGCCGTGTACTCGCCCAGCGACAAGCCCGCAGCAATCGACACACTTCCAAGCGGATTGTCGGCACGGCCCTTGAGCACTTCCAGCATGGCTAGGCTCGTTACTAAAATAGCCGGTTGGCTTATGGCCGTGGTATTGAGATGGTCCACCGGACCGTTTCTACAGATGGCAGCCAGATCGTAACCCAAGATTGCACTGGCTCGCGCGAACAGTTCTGCAGCCGCCGGATTGGCATCGCACCACTGGCCTACCATGCCAACCGACTGCGAGCCTTGACCTGGAAAAAAAACGGCAGTCAGCCCAGATGGCGTTGGGCTGGGATCCGATGGCGTGACTCTTGGCTCACGTGCCAACGGCCTATTCCTTCATCTTTACAACGGCGCGGCCCATGTAAAAGCCGCAATTGCCGCAGATCCGGTGCGTGGGCACGGCCTTTCCGCAGTTGGAGCAGAATGTCAACTGCCTCGGCGTAAGAAAATCGTGGGCCCGACGGGAGCCCGTTTTTTGATTGGATTGACGTCGCTTTGGAACTGCCATGAGATCACCTCGGAGCCTACGGACGAATGAGCGACGTACTCTAGCCGCCAAAGCCCACTGTGGTCAATCTGGGGCACAATTTCGACTGCATAGTCGCAAGGCGCACGGGGGCACAACGCTGCCTAGCCTCGACTTTTACCGTGCACTCCACGTGCCGATCACAACGGCGGGGGATCCCCATCAAAAGTCAAACAGCCGCCGCTGCCTAAAACAGCCGCCGCTGCGGGGCCGTCTGCGGCATCGCTCCCAAGTGCTCTTCGCCGCGAGGCGTGAGGCGGCGGCCCCGCGGGGTCCGTACCACTAATTCACACCGCAACAGAAATGGTTCGACATCGTCTTCGAGCGTGTCGGTGGCGGTGCTCATGGTGTGTGCTATGGCCTCCACGCCGACAGGCCCACCCCCAAACACTCGCTGAATGGTCTCCAAGTATTTGCGGTCGAAGCCGTCCAAGCCCAGTTCGTCGATTCCCTGCATTTCCAAAGCCGTCTTGGCAATCTCGATGGTAAGTTCACCATTGGCGCGGCTGGTCGAAAAATCCCGAATCCAACGCAACCGATTGTTGGCCAGTCGCGGCGTGCCCCGGCTCCGACGGGCGATCTCGTCGGCCGATGCATCGTCCATCGGCATCGAAAGTTTGGCGGCCGACCGACGCACAATCTCTGCCAACTCATCAAACGAATAAAAATCGAGGTGCTCTCGCATTTGAAAGCGGTCGCGGAGCGGAGCCGAGATAAGACCCGCGCGGGTTGTCGCGCCCACAAGCGTGAACGGCCTCAGCGGCATGTTGATCGTGCGAGCCGCCACACCGTCGCCCAATGTGATATCGATGCGAAAGTCTTCCATGGCTGGATAGAGAAATTCTTCGACGGCGATCGGGAGCCTGTGAATTTCGTCGATGAAAAGTACCGAGCCCTCGGATGCATTGCTCAGATAGGGAAGCAGATCTTTGGGGGCTGTGAGCGCCGCCCCACTGGCAATTTGCAGCGACACTCCAAGCTCTTTCGGAATACAGGTGGCAAACGTTGTCTTCCCGAGGCCTGGGGGGCCGTCGAGCAGGATGTGACCGAGCACCTCCCCTCGCTTACGAGTTGCATCTACAGCAATCATCAGCCGCTCAAAAACAGCCCGCTGGCCGACCATATCGGCCATCCGCTGTGGCCGAAGCGCGCGATCCTCAACGGCAGCTTCTTCTGTTGGCTGAATCGTTGGCTCTCGAAAACTCGTCATGAACTATTCCTACTGACACGCATGCGTGAGCGAGAAGTCTATCGGTTGTATCCGAATACAATGGTCTATTTTTTTGAAATTCGTTGTGTTACGGCAGTGACAGCACCTGCGACTGTGATTCAAGCAGGGTGCGAAGCGAAGCGTAATCGATCTCCTGCACGCTGCAATGAGACCGAGCCGCCAACACAGCAGCGTTCGCGGCCGCATCGCCGAGTAGCATAAAGACCGGCTCCATCCGTGCCGACCCGTACGCAATGTGGCTTGCCGAGAGGCAGATCGGGACGAGTAGATTCGTACACTCCACTCGCTTCGGCACGATCGAACCGTAGCCGATCTGGTAGGGCTGCTTTGGGTGTACGCCAATATCGCCTTCGTTCTGTACCGTCCCCTCTGGGGTGACGTAGCGGCGGACATTGTGAGAATCCAGCATGTAGGATCCCATGCCGATCGGTTTCTTCACGGCGCGGTTTCCCAAGCACTCGTGCTCCGTCAGCACGTCCTCGCCGAGCATCCGCCTCGCTTCGCGAATATAGAGCTGAGTCGACCAGTGGCCATTGTCCGCAAACTCGTCTTTCGGGAGACCCCACGTCTGCATCTTCTCGCGAATGTCGGCCGGCACCCGTTCATCGCGTGAGAGAAACCAGAGCAGCCCCTTTTGGTACCGCTCGTGGTCGGCGATGATCTCCCGCCGACGCTGGTACGAGGCTTCTGGATAGTCGTAGTTAGCGCCAATATGGTCGAAGCTGAGGGGGCCGTGATTGTTGGTGTCTGTCTTGTGGTTCGGAATGGCATCGAACTTACCGAAGACATCTCGCCAGCCAGCAGCAAGGGTTCGGGCGAGGAGTTCATAGCGGGCCGCATCGTATCCGGCGGGCTGTTCAATCTGCACGCGGTTGTCCGGGTGATCAGTGAGACACATCCGAAAACAGTAGGCCTGCACTCGCGCATCCCCTTGGCCCCGGATGCCGGGCGGGTCGGAGGAAATAAGCGGCAGAAGCCCACTCGCGGGGCGACCCGGCTCCCTGAAGGGATCGACCGGCATCTTCCAATGGTGACTGTGGTGCAGGGTGCCGACCTGGTTGCCGTTCCACGCTTCGTGGTACACACCATTCGCCTCGCGCCCCACGTGGTACTTCACACCGGCCGCTGCCATCAAGTCGCCCTCGTATGTGGCGTCAATGAATACCTTCCCTAGAAACCGTCGCGACGGCCCGACTGCCCCTCCGAGCGTTGTGATCGCCACGATCCTGGGCCCCATCCCCGATTTGCCACGCGGCCCAAGTTCGACGCCCTTCTCCCGATCGAGCAATGCCTCGCGGATGTTCGCAACCCCGTGCTCCTCAAGCCACTGGTCAAAAACCTGCTCCGCGACGTGCGGCTCGAAGAGCCACATGGAATGGTCGTCGGCGTCACTCTTTGGAACTCCCTGCCCGAGCGACCCAAAGGCTTCCCTTGGCTGCCACTTCCACGCATTGGGCGATTGGTAGTGCTTCCAGACGCGGCGATAAAACTCCCTTGCAAGGCCACCGATCGCGCGGGTATTTCCGCTATCGGTATAGCCGAGACCGCCGCTGGAAAGCCCTCCGAAATGCTTGTCGGGCGATACAAGCACCACATTTGCGCCAAGCATCGCGCAGCGAATCGCCGCCACCACCGCTCCGCTCGTGCCGCCGTAAATCACGACGTCGTGCTGATCATCCCGGCTGCTAGAGGCACGACGCTCATCGGCAATGCAAAGCATGGGCCTAGCCGATTCGACGGCACAAGCAGGCACGTACAGGCCGACGAACCCCAGAAACATGAGCCCACATGCACGCCAAAACGTCTGTGTTGTGCACTGTCTCATTCGAAGAGTTTTCCTGACGATGCCCCCTGGCCTGGCGATGAACTGCGAACGGGACGACGGGCAATACGATGAAAGAGATGCTGTTCGGCACACAACGAAACATGCGTCACGATTCTATCAACTCTGAAGGATCGCGTAGTGGTCTTCAACGTGGCCGGTGCATTTGCCGGTAAATGGCTTCCAAGGCCTCTTGCACATCCCGGTATTTCTTCTTGCCTTCCCGCAGCGCATCAACCAACCGCCGGGCATCGGTATCGGAGTGACCCAGCGACCGCAATACTTCAAACGTTTCCGTAAAGACGTCGGAGCCCTTCACGCATTCACCGGGCGACTCCCTGGCGATCAGCAGCGCAAACTTTGGCATCCGCCGCCGCAGTTTTGCGATCATCCGCTCGGCGGTTGCCGGTCCGATCCCGGGCAGCGTTGCCAAGAGAGTGGCGTCTTGCTCTTCGATGGCAGTGGCAATCTCACCCACGGCTCGCACCATTGCGCGAAGGGCCTTGCGTACTCCCACTCCGTCGACTTCGCAGATCAAATCAAAAAATTCCCGCTCCAGCTCGGATAGAAACCCAACCAGCCTAGGCACCAAGTTCCCTCTGCCTGGAGTGCCTTCAAGGAACTCCAGCGTGTGGAGGGTGATGGTCTGCCCCACCTTGCCCTGCAGTTCTCGTCGCACCATTTCCGGCACGAGAACCTCGTGCACCAGCGGCCCAACAGCCACATCGATGGCCGTCAATTCGACCTGCCCAAGCACGCCGGTCATCTTCTTAATCAAGGTCGTTCACTCCCAAGGTGTCAGAGGCCTGCCCGTAGCTGACGCAGTCGCAAATGGTAGTCGGTAAGGGCCACCGCCAATGCGTCGGCAGCATCGGCGGGCTCCGGGCGGCCAGCCAGCCCCAGTTCGCGTTGCACCGCAACTTGGATCTGTTCCTTGCCGGCGTGGCCGCTCCCGGTGAGCATGCTTTTGACCCGGGTCGGCAAATAGTTGTACACGGTCAGATCTGCCTGTGCCGCAGCCAGACAAATCACGCCCCTCGCGTGGCCCATCAAGATGGCCGTCTTGGGAAACTTTGCATGCACAAACAGTTGCTCAATGGCCATCGACGAAGGCTGAAAAGCCTCGAGCACCTCCCTGACACCGGCGTAGATCGTCAATAACCGCTGCTCGAGCGATTCGCCCCGCGACCGCACGGTGCCAGCCTCAACGAGCCTTACCGTCGGCCCCACGCACTCGATAACGCCATAGCCGGTGATGTTGAGACCAGGGTCAAACCCGACGATTCGCTGCGTATGCGGCTGACAATGCATCTCAAAAGCCTCATGCAAGAAAGCACTCGCGGAATGGGCGAGACAACCCACGAGAGATGGCCGCCTGCGGAACTGCTTATCGCGCTGATTCGGTCGGGATCCATGCCGAGTTCTTTCGCATGCCCGCGCATCCAACGGATCGCCTCAGCGAGAAAGAACGCGAGCCCTAAGCCGTTGAACGTGAATACACCCCACTGGGCTCGAACCAGTAACCTTCGGTTCCGTAGACCGATGCTCTATCCAATTGAGCTAGGGGTGCGAAGTCTGCCAGATTCAGAATACAGCATCACGCGTTCGGCACCAATGCTGAAACAAAAACAGCCTCAAACGTGCCGTTCGGTCAATGCCATTCGGTGCGCAACTCGGGCTTCTCAACGCTCCAAAGCTGGCACGAGAAAACCATCCTTATCGACATCAAAAGCGGTGTCAAGAAGGCATGCGGCCGGAGAATCATCCTGCGACTGCTCGAAGGGCAAGGCAAGGGTTGCGCCGATCGCAAGCGTGCCCGACTCCTCCGCCAAAATCCCACGCGAAACAAGCGATGGCCGGCCGAGCTTCTCCCGCATTGATGCCTGAGGCCAGACAACGACTCCATTGATCACCCGCCCGACTGTGTCGCGTTTGAATACGATCTCGTGATCGGCAACGGCACGGGCAGGTGGGGT
>QWQH01000073.1 GCA_003670915.1 Planctomycetota bacterium
GCTCTCTCGGGACGACTGGATCGCACGATCGGTGGCCCAAGCGTTGAGGTGTTTCTTACGGAGGCTCACGATGGCCGCGGCAAGCCGCCTTCCGGACCGCTCGACGGCGGCGGCCGACGCAGCATCTACACGAAGATTCGCCGGAATTTCTTACCGAGTTTTCTCGTGGCGTTTGATCTGCCCACGCCGTTTCAGGCAATGGGCATGCGAAACGTGACCAATGTGCCGGCCCAATCGCTCTCCCTGATGAACGATCCGTTTGTGAACCAGCAGGCCACGTTGTGGGCCAAGAAGTGGCTCAACGACGAAACGCTCACGACCCACGATCGCATCGACCGAATGTATCGCGATGCTTTTGCGAGGCCTCCGCGGAGCGACGAAGAGGCAGCAGCCGTTGAGTTTCTGGCTGCGCAGGCCCAGCAGCATGGCGGAACAATCGCGGCCCAACCGTGGCAACTGGCCGCATGGAGTGATTTTGCGCACGCGATGATCAACGCCAAGGAATTTATTTTTATTCCCTAGCGGCAGTCGGCCACGCACGCATGGGCCCGCAGCACGACATGACCCAGACATGAGAAAGACATCCCACCACTGCGGTCGATATGCCCCTCTGCCGCTGACGCGGCGCTCGATGCTGCGCATGAGTGCGTGTGGGTTTGGTGCCGTGGCGGCATCGGCGTTGCTCGCCAGGCAGCAGGCTCTCGCCGTTGCTGCGACCGCAGAACGCCGCAAGGCGACGGCCACCAGCGTGATCTTTCTCTATATGGACGGCGGCGTGTCGCAGGTGGACAGCTTTGACCCCAAGCCGCGTCTGAACCAAGATGCCGGAAAAAATCCGCGAGATCTGTTCAACGTGGATTCCACGCAGTTCAACAATGTCGGGAACGTTCTACCCAGCCTGTGGAAATTCAAGCCGTATGGGCAAAGTGGCATTCCTGTGAGCGATCTGTTTCCGCACATCGGCGGGATCGTGGACGAACTGGCGATTGTCCGCTCGATGACCAGCGAGTTTCCGGAACATACCAACGCCAACTATTTTCTCCACAGTGGCAGCGGCCTGCAGGGTCGGCCGAGCATGGGGGCGTGGACCACGTACGGCCTCGGCAGTGAAAATGAGGAACTGCCAGGCTTTATCGTGCTCAATGGCGGCCTCATTCCCCCCGGCGGCCTCGACAATTTCACCAACGGTTTTTTGCCCGCGACGTATCAGGGCTCGGTGTTCAGGCCCAACACCGTTGGGTTGGCCAACGTGAAGCCGCTGGAACAGTCGGCGGGTGTGCAGCGGGCCAAACTGGCGTTGGCCCGCAGGCTGGACGAAGGCTTTGCTGGGGAGTTGGCCAACGGTTCTGGCCCACCGGATGCCCTGGAAAGTGCGATTGCCAATCAGGAGCTTGCCTTCCGAATGCAGTCGGCAGTGCCCGACCTGCTCGATCTTTCAACCGAGACTCTCCGAACCAAGCGAGCGTACGGGTGTGAAGCTGCGTATCCCCAGACGCGTATTTTTGCGACCGAATGTCTGCTGGCCAGGCGTATGGTGGAGCGAGGCGTTCGGTTTGTGGAGCTGACATGCCCTAGCGGCAACGGCGATCGATGGGACCAACACACCAACTTGCGGGATGGTCACGAAAAAAATGCGTTGACAGTCGACCAGCCGATTGCGGCGTTGATCGGCGATCTCAAAGATCGGGGCCTGCTCGACTCGACGCTTGTTGTGTGGACCGGCGAATTCGGCCGCACGCCTTTTGCGCAGGGCACCGACGGCCGCGACCACAATCCCCAGGCCTTTTCGATGTGGATGGCCGGCGGGGGAGTGAAGGGGGGCACGGTCACGGGGGCCACCGACGACTATGGCTACCGCGTGGTCGAGAAAAAGTTTGTGATTCACGATTTGCATGCCACGATCCTGCATCTGTTGGGCCTCGACCACACGCAACTCACGTATCGCTTCAGCGGTCGCGACATGCGGCTGACGGATGTGTATGGCAACCCGATGCGAGAAGTGATTCGCTAGAGCACATGAGACTGTGGTGGAGCACCGGCTGGCGGTCCACCGACCAAGTCGACGGAGTTCGTGCAGGTCGATGGTGTCCAAACCGCCCCCGACTTTGCTCCGGTCGATCGCCATCCACTCGCTCTGAGGGCCGCCGCAATCAGGCGCTGGTGACCTGTCAAACGGTTGCCGCAGTGCCGTTGATAGGGCTATCCTTCGGCGATGCATATGGGGTTCGGTCCCGTCGCTTCCGGTACGTCATTCATTACCGTATTGGAGGCGAGAAGATCGTGGTCTTTGCGATCATGTTCAGTGGCCTCGATTCATCCCCGTGGCACCAGCGAAGGCTGGTCAGCTCCGGGGCTATCCTTGTGCCGGTATCCGTTCTATCCTTGTGTACTGGTGTTTCCTGAGTTCGCTCATCCGCGTTTGGTGTTCCCGTGAATCTTGGCGACCTTCATTTTCCGAGCGCTGCCGAGATTGCGGCGGAGGAAGCAGCACGGTTTCGCAGGGCCACGCCGGCCGAACGCATGCGGGCAATTCGGTCGGTCTTGGCCGGTGGCGCTGTCCTGATCGCCCGATCGCCCAAACGGGCCTTCATCGAGGCTTATCGGCAGCGGCAGGAGGATCTGGCTCGCGAGGCGATCGCCGGATTCGTGGTGCGACATGCCGGAGACTCCTGAGCCGCTGGCCGGTGATCTTGTCGCGGCCAGCGAGGTGCTCGGCGAGGTGTTCGACGCGCGTGGCATCCGGTACGCGGTGCTGGGTGGCATGGCGACGATTCTCAGGGGCCGGCCGCGTTTCACCCAGGACATCGACATTCTGCTCGACGTTCCGCAGATCGCCTTGCCCGGCCTGCTCGATGAGCTCGTGGATTCACCCTCGACCGCGAGACGGTCATTCAGGAGTTCGTCCGGCATCACATGACGGCTTTTCGCTACGGAGTGGCTGGAGGCGGAGCTGGCCACGATCGGCGGCTAGAGCGCGTTTGAAATAGCTTTAGCACCCTCTGCGCAGACTGGATAACGTGGGCATCTTCAAGGAAATGCCTATGAAGCCGTACTCGAAAGAGTGCCGAGGGCTGCGAACCTCCGGTTCGAAGTGAGACGGCTCCTGCCGGCAGTCTGCACAGCTGCGGACGCATGACGATGAGCCGGATGTCGCCGCCGCAGTTGGGGCACTCGAGTTGAAACTCCAGGCACATGTCGACGCGACATCCTCCAGACGTCACTTGGCGAACTGCCGACGGCGCTCCTGCTCAATGCAGGCCGCGGGGGTATTCCGCCTGACGTTGGCCTGTGCCTCGACCCAACCAATCGTTTCCTGGATGGCCTGCCAGCGAGCGGCAGGGTCCCATGCTCGCTCCCGGCGGGCGTGTTCTTGGCTGGCCAGATCGTCCTGGTGTGGCAATGCCGAGCCAATCGAAGGGGTGCTCATGACGGTGTCTCATCCGGCCGGCCACCCCGATCCGCAGCGCGCTTGAAAGCCTCGACGCGGGATTGCCGTCGCTGCTCGGGCGGGAGGGCCAACTGGCAGGCGAGCATATCATCGTCGCTGAGCCCGCGATACGGCGCGCCCGCAGCCGTCCGGCCTGCATGGGCCCGTGCGTTGCAATCCTCCCAGGAGAGGAGACCTGTGACGGTACGAAAAATATCGATCGCGCCGCTGGGACTCGTCAGGCAAAAAACCCCTTGTCGGACCAACCACCCCGGCTGTGCGGCGACCGACCGCCAGTCCTCTTCCGTGGCGCCCCAAGCGGCGTCCAAGGCCCGCAGGGCGGTATCGCAGCGATCGCGGTTTTCCGCGGTGTCACGAATCCAGAAGTCGATGTCGTACGTGAGCACTGGCTCGTGACGGAGCAGGAAGTTCATGCCGCCGATCAGGAGATATTCGACACCGCAGTCGGCAAACGTGCGGAGAATATGATCGATATTCATTCCTCAATCCTCTCAGCCATTCTCCGCACTGTCCATCCACCGGCTCGGCTCAGACAAAAAGGATACAGAAGGCTAGCCGGAGCCCTTCATGGAGAGGCTCTTGAGCGTCAGCACGGAGCCGACTGACATGAGTGCCAGTCCCAGCCAGCGGGGCGGCTGCACGACCTTTCGGTTGGGGGCGTTTTGCCAGAGGTTTGGCTGCTGGCTTGGGCCGCCGTTGCCCATCTGAGCCGCGACAAAATAGCTCGATTTCTCACTCAGCGTGAACGACTCCACCAGCCGAAACTGCACGCCTGCAAAAAAGAGCAAAAGCCCAAGCAGAAGAAAGTGTTGTCGTCTGAGTTGCATCGATGCCTCCAGAGTCTCCGCCGCCGACAGTGGCGTGCTGAGCGTGATGTAGTCATCGAATATCTCGAGGGCCTCCCTGCAGCGGGACGTTCGGGCGTTCTGTTATGCGGGCGAACAACCGAGACTGCCCTTGGTTGTGGCAAGATGGGCAAGATGCCTGCGGAAAGATCGATTGCGATGAAATTTAGTGTGGAATCGGCTGTGCCGATGACGATGGACTATGACGATCATGCCGATGGTTGAGGCAGATCAAAGGATGGACGGTCGCAACGGAGTTGAGTGTTGAATCGCACGTTTCAAAACTACTGTGTTCGAGCTCTGCGGGGCGTGGTGGGCCTGTTGGCACTGCTGCCTGCCGCACCGGGTGCGTTTGCGGAGGAGTTGTTCGCCTCAGACATTGCCCCGATCCGCTTTGCCGACTTTCAAGAGCAGGTGTCCGACGTGGCCGATGGCGTTGCCGACGACGGCATCCTGTTGGGGCCAGCCCTTCCGATCGAGAGCCTGCCGATTCCCAGCGTGCTGGCCGACTCGGAAGGAGAAGTATTCGTCATCGAGGGGGCCGAGATTCTTTCCGGCACGATAGTCTCGCAGGCACCCACGAGTACATCTTCTAAACGAGTTGACGGAGAGATTGTAGGTGTTTCATCCCGCGCCGCAGACGGCCTGAAGATCGAAGACTTATCGCTCGATGAGATGCCCTACGAGGCCAGCAGCGGCGAGTGGTTTTCCAGCGGCTGTTGGTATGCGGGAGTTGAATCGCTCTGGTTTGATCGCAGCCGCAATCAGCGAGTGACGCTGGGTAGAGAATCGTCCAACTCGACGAGCACAGTGCTCAACTATACGACGGTGGCGCAGCCGTTTGACGTGGCTCCGGGAGCCAGGATCACGCTTGGGAAGTCGCTTGGCCGCGACTACCTCGACCGCGATCAGTTTCTGGAATACGTTTACTATGGCGGCATGAATTGGTCGAGCGTGGATGGATTTAACTCGCTCTTTGCGGCTCCGACGCTCATCTCGCCGCTGGCGATTTCCGCCCCAGGCTTCAACTTTGCCAACACGTTTAATACCTCGCTGACTTCCAATTTCAACAGCATGGAATGGAACTACAAGCTGAGGCGTCGGCTGGGCCGCGATCAGGTGGTGATGTCGCCCAATGGCAGCTGGGCAAAGCACGCCGAGCGGGGATATCTGGCAGGTCTCATTGTGGGCGTGCGTGCGGCCAACGTGAACGAGAATTTTTCATTCGTCAGCCGCCGCACTGGAGTCGATCCATCCGTGTTCGGCGGCAACTATGACATCAGCACGCAAAACTGGCTGTTCGGACTCAACCTGGGCGGCGAGATCATTTCCCAGAACGAATTTTACTATTGGGGTTTGCGAGGCCGCGTGGCGCCGGCGCTCAGCTTTGCGGCCAACCAACAGTCGATCGTGGGAGTCAACACGACAACCATCCCACCGGACCCACCCATTCCGCGAAATCCCAGCCCCGACATCCGATCCAGTGCCGCCAACCAGATGGGCCCTGGGTTTCTGGGCGATCTCTCCCTGTTTGGAGGCTGGCAGGTAACACCCAATTTCTCAGTCAAGGGTGGCTATGACTTTCTCTTGGTGGCGGGTATTGCGACTGCCACCCGGCAGTTCAACCTCGACAACCGCCGTCAGAATCCGATCGATGGCGGCGGTCAGATTTTTTATAACGGCGTGTCATTCGGCTGCGAAGGCACGTGGTGAGCGATGCGCGTCAAAAGCCTCTGAACAGAAGAGTGCGTCGCGTCAATCCTCGGCTGCAATGGCGACTGCAGCGGCTTGTCCAGTGGAGCAGAGATTCACGGCGATCGCCGTGCGTGGCCGGCCAGCCATCGGCTCGCCGTGTACGACCCGCACCGGGCATAGCGGATCGGGCGTTTCATAGTTGAGCGTGTGCGACACGAGCCCGGCTTCGAGGCCGAGGATGCTGGCTGCCAGTTCGACCGCGCCACCACCGGCCCCCAGATGCCCGAATGAACTTTTGGGAGCCGTCACCGGCACATCTCCCAGTTCGGCAGCGATTGCCCGCGCCTCGACGCTGTCCATGTCGACGGTGCTCACTCCATGGGCGTTGA
>QWQH01000016.1 GCA_003670915.1 Planctomycetota bacterium
CTTTTACACCGGGCCGCATGGACGCCTCGCAGGAGCAGACCGATGTGGAATCCTTCTCCGTGCTCGAACCCATCGCCGACGGCTTCCGCAATTACCTCAAAGGCAAATACACCGTCCCCGCAGAATCACTGCTCATTGATAAAGCGCAGCTCCTCACACTCACCGCGCCCGAGATGACCGCGCTCGTCGGTGGTCTTCGTGGGCTGAAAACCAACGTGGGCGGCGCTTCGCACGGTGTCTTCACCCAGCGTCCCGAATCGCTCACCAACGACTTCTTCGTGAACCTGCTCGACATGGGCACGGAGTGGAAACCGGTCTCGCCGGACGCCGATGTGTTCGAAGGCCGTGATCGCAAAACGGGCGGAACTAAGTGGACCGGCACGCGCGTGGACTTGGTCTTCGGCTCCAACTCGCAGCTTCGCGCTCTCGCGGAAGTCTATGGCTGCGCCGACGGTGAGCGGAAGTTCGTTCAAGACTTCGTCGCCGCGTGGACCAAGGTGATGAACTTGGATCGTTTCGACCTCGCGTAAGCGCTGGTCCATCTGGAAAGACCACGACCCGCAGGCGTCGGCCTGCGGGTCGATTGCTTGCGGCCAGGTCAATCCTTCCGTTCTTTGGATATTCAGGGTTTATAGTGGGTCGCATCCAGGCTGAGAACCACCCGGCTGAATTTCCATGGGACGGGACAGAGAATTCCTCGAACCCGGCCCCACTCCACCCAAACGCGCCAAAACTCACAGTGGGGCATCGAAAAGCACAACACCAGTGCGGGTCTTCCATCGACCGGATCACGCATACGAGCAAAACAGTGGTTTGCACATGTTCCCTTCTAACTTCTAAAAGCTGTCTTTTCGGGCTTCTACCGGCTAAATCCTTGAATATAAAAAAAGTTTGAATACAATCAAAGCCTGCAAGTCAGAAAAACTTATCAGAAATTAACATAGTCACCTTAACCATCAGCCAACAGAATAGAAATATGTCCCAGGAATCCAAAAGCAGCCCCGGAGCGAAAGATGCCACTTGGCAGCCAGAAGTCAGCGACGTCGAAGCGGTCAAAAAACTGAAGCAGGCGCGAGAAAACATCACCCTGGAATTGCGGAAAGCGATCGTCGGGATGGACTTGGTCATTGACGAGGTCCTCATCGCGATTTTCTCCCGCGGTCACGCCCTGCTCGAGGGTGTCCCCGGCCTTGCCAAGACATTGTTGGTGAGTTCCATCGCCAAGACCCTTTCGCTCTCGTTCAAACGCATCCAGTTCACTCCCGACCTCATGCCGTCCGACATCACCGGCAGCGAGTTGTTGCAGGACGACGCGGTGACCGGCGCCCGCCGTTTCATGTTCAGCAAGGGACCG
Source organism: Planctomycetota bacterium (assembly GCA_003670915.1). GTDB lineage: Bacteria > Planctomycetota > Planctomycetia > Pirellulales > UBA1268 > BAIKAL-G1-2R. Next base: position 1,355 of record QWQH01000016.1, read on the forward strand.
ATCTTCGCGAACATCGTTCTGGCCGACGAAATCAACCGAACCCCGCCCAAGACGCAGGCGGCGCTGCTCGAGGCCATGCAGGAGAAGATGGTTTCCGCGGGCGGCGAAGACTTCGAACTCGATCTGCCATTCTTCGTTCTCGCCACGCAGAACCCTCTCGAACAGGAGGGCACCTACGCACTTCCTGAGGCGCAGCTTGACCGCTTCATGTTCAAGATCCATGTCGGCTATCCGAGCCGCAAGGAGGAGATCAGCATCATGCGCAGTGTAACCGGGGGCAAGCGCTCGCCGCTCTCCCAAGTGCTCAGCAAAGCGGACATCCTCGCACTCCAGGATCTGGTTTCTCGCGTGCCGGTGGCCGATCACATCTTCGAGTATGTCGCCACCCTGGTGCGGGCCACCCGCCCGATGGAGGAACAGGCCCCGGGGTTCATCAGGGACTTCGTCTCGTGGGGCTGCGGGCCGCGTGCCTGCCTGAATCTGATTACCGGTGCGAAAGCGCGCGCCATCCTGCACGGCCGTTTCAACGTGTCGGTGGAGGACGTCCAGGCTCTCGCTGTCCCTGTCCTGCGTCACCGCATGGGGCTCAACTTCGCCGCCCAGTCCGAAGGGGTGGATGCCGAGCACGTGGCTAACCGCCTGCTTAAGGAAATCCCCAGCGACGAATCGCTCTACAAGTGGAACCCGAACACTCCGGCAGCGGTTCGCGCCTGAGTGGCCGGCAAATCGCATGATGAGCGTCCTGCCAGCGCCACCGTTTCAAAACATGCCGGGGACGCTTACCGGACCCCGGCGCATCAAATGTCTCCGAACCCGCTCCGCTGCGATGCCTGACTCATTGAATCATGGATTCTAAAACCGTTCCAGCCTCTGCCGCTGTCGGTGCTTCACGGGCCGTGGTGGACCCGTCCAAGCCGCGCGCCAAGGCCCAGTATCTCGACCCGGCGACCCTCAGCCGCATCGGTTCGCTCGAAGTGGTGGCGCGACAGGTGGTCGAGGGTGTCCGCATCGGTCAACACAAAAGCCCGGCGCGCGGTGTGAGCAGTGAATTCAACGCCTACCGCCAATACACGCAGGGCGACGAAACGCGCCACATTGACTGGAAGGCCTACGCCCGCAGCGACCGCTATTACGTCAAGCTCTTCGACGCGGAGACGAACTTCGTTTGCAACTCCCTGCTCGATGCCAGCAAGTCGATGACTTACTCGTCCGGGAAAATCTCGAAGCTCGAGTATGCCAAGTATCTGGCTGCCAGCCTGTCGTATCTGGTGGTGGATCAGGGCGACTCCGCCGGGATGGCGATCTTCGACGGCAAGCTGCAGAAATACGTCGAGCCGAAGGGCAGCAAGCGGGTGCTGCAGGACATGTCGAACGAGTTGGAGAAGGTCGTGCCGCAACCGCGCACGAACGTGGGAGCGATCCTCCACGACTTCGCCCACCGCATGAAGCGGCGCGGATTCGTGATGATCTTCTCGGACCTTTTCGACAACACCGACGAATTCATCGCCGGCCTCAACCATCTTCGCTTCGGCGGGCACAACGTGGTGCTTTTCCACATCCTCGATCCCTACGAGATCGAGTTCCCGCTCGCCGGCATGTGGAAATTCCTCGGACTTGAGGGTGAGGGCGAGGTCATCACCCAGCCGTCCCGCGTCCGCGCCAACTACCTCAAGGAACTCGAAGAGTTCGTCGGCAAAATCCGCAAGGCCTGCGGCAAGGCGCAGGTGGATTACGTGCTGGTCAACACGGCTCAGCCCGTCGAGCAGACCATCTCCAGCTATCTCCTCCAGCGCACCGCGCTGGCGAACGCCCGCTGATGATTTTCCGCCCGAACAAACCGGCTCTCGCCCTGGCTCTCGCCGCTCTCGCGTTGGGACTGCCGGTGCGGGCTGCGGACGAGGTGAGTTCGGCCAATCATCCGGTCTTGAAGCGCGCCCTCGCGGAGCATCCCACGGCGGACGCCGATGCCAATGGCACCCTCTCGCTGGCGGAATACGGCATCCTGCAAAAGAAGCCGCTGGTGCAGCCGCCCGCCGAGAAAGACAAGCCGGCGGTCGCGCCTTTGCTGCCTCTCCTGCCCGTCCTGCCGAATGGCGAAGTGGTCGTGTCCGAGTTTGAGGAACCCAATTCGCACAAAGCCCCGGGCTGGACCAATCAAGGCGCCGCCTTTCAGGGCGACCTCGCCGCCGGCACCCGGATGATGAGACGCCGGGTCGGTCCTTTTCAGGGAGCGGTTTTCCTCACCACCCACGGCAAATCCGAGTCCGAGATCGGACGCCTTGTCTCGCCGCCTTTCCCCCTCGATCTCGATTTCGTCGCTGTCACCATGAGCGGCGGCAGGGTTCCCCAGCGGGTCGGCGTGAACCTCTGGATCGGCGACGAAATGGTCCGCAGCGCCACGGGCAAAAACGACGACAACTTCGAGACAGTCGCTCTGGACGTGCGCGAATTCCGCGGGCGCATGGCCCGGGTGGAACTCATTGATCAGCACCGCGGCATCTGGGGACATCTCAACGTGGATCGCATCGTCCTCACGGCCAACCCCGGCGAGGTCCGCCGCATCGACTTGCGTCCGCCTCCGCCCGCTCCGCTCCCCGGGCTTGCCCTCACCACGACCGGGCGGCAGGCTGGCCCTCTCGCGGTCACTGGCGGGCAACTCACCTCAGCCAAGACGCCGCTCGCGGCCGAGAGCATTCTTTTGGCTCTCAACGCGCAGGAATCCTCGGCTGATCCGGCACCCAACACCCCGCCACCCAGCGCCGTGCAGTTGATCAGCGGGGAAATCTGGCACGCGCAGATTATGGGCCTGGAGGGAAAGGCCCTTGCAATCAACAGCCCGCTCATCGGCCAGCGCAAGCTGCCCCTCGAAAGTCTCGCCAGCATCGAATTTCAATACGCCGACCCCTACGCTCCGCGCGAACCCGGCCACCTCTACCGCACCGGCGCCGAGCCGATTCCCGGCACGCTGGTGTGGATTCGCGACAGAGACATCGCCGTGGACTGCCCGCTCGGCGTGATTCCCGTGGACCGCCCGGCTGTCGAGCGTTACGTCCTCGCCACGCCCAAACCCGCGGAACCCTCCGGCGCGGATGTCGTCGGGTTGGTGGGTGGCGGACTGCTGCGGGGGAAGACCGCCTTTGCCGGAAACCAGATCGTTGTGACCCACGCCATCCTCGGCGAACTGAAACTGGACTGGCAAACTGTCGCCTACCTACGGCGCGCCGCACCCGGCATGGACTGGCTGGAGGACCTGGCGATGACGGTGGAGGAGCGCCCCGCGCTCTCTTTGGCGCCACCCATGCCGCAATGGATCGAGGGCGACGTTGACAGCCACCTGCGCGCGCTCCGCATCATGCCGGGGAGCGTGGTCCGCTTCGCCCTGAAAACCAACGCCGGGGGCAAAGGCCGGGTTCGTGCGGAAATCGCCACCGTGCGCGGCTGCCGGGCCGCGATGAAAGTCACCATTCTCGCCGGCAACACCCCCATTTGGAATCAAACGATCGCCGCCGGCAGCGCGCCCGTGCCGCTCTCGCTCGACTTCCCGGCCGCCGAGCAACTCGCCATCAAGGTTGAGTTCGCCGGCCCGCTCGCCTTCCCTTGCGGAATCGAACTGCGCGATCCGCTGGTGCTGAACCTCGCGAAACTCACAACCCAGCCACAATCCACCCAACCGAACTGAACTGATGGGATCACTGAATTCATTTGCCCTTTGGGGCGCACTTGGCCTGGCCGGCATCGCCGTCCCGATCATCATCCACCTGCTTTACCGGAAGCACCGCAAGGAAACCGACTGGGCCGCCATGGAGCTGCTGCGTCGCGCGCTGGTCATCCGCTCCGGGCAGGTGAAGCTCGAGGATTACCTGATCCTCTTTCTGCGCTGCCTCGCGCTCGCCCTTCTGGCGTTCGCCCTCCTGCGGCCCATCATGAATGCGGCGGCGGACAGTTTGCTCGGCGAAAAGAAGGTCGGGATGATCATCGGGATTGATGCCTCGTTCAGCATGGGCCACGGCGAGCACTCGCGGTTCGAGCGCGCCCTCGAGAAGGCCCGCCTGATCGTCAAGACCGCGCGGGAAGGCAACCCCATCACCATCGTCCTGATGAGCGACCGTCCCAAGGTGCTGGTGCGCGGCGCGCGCTACGTCCCCGCGCAGGTCACGGAACTCCTCGGCTCCAAGACCACGGTGACGCCCTACCGCCTCGGCCTCGAACGTAATCTCGAACTGCTCAACGAACTGGCCGCGGAAATGAAATCGCCCGGCAAGGAAGTCTTCCTCGTGAGCGACACGCAGGAACTCGACTGGGCGAACCTCTCCACGGCCGCCCGCGCCTCGTTCGAGCGACTCACCAAGAGCGCCAAGGTGTATGCAATTCCGAGCGGCATGGACGGCGAGGAAAACCTCACCTTGGAACGCCTCTCCTATTCGTCCGGATCACTGCGCCAGGCCGGCGTCGCGCGCTTTACGGCCGAGGTGCGCAATACCGGGCGCCGCACGGCCGATGCCGGTTCGGTGGAATTCTTCGTCGGCAACGAACTCAGCAAACGCCTCGCGGTCGGCTCGCTCGAACCCGGCCAGGTTCGCGGCCTTTCCTTCTTCGCGACGTTCGACAAACCCGGTGACATCCGGCTCAAGGCCCAACTCGCCCCGGACGATCTCGCGGCCGACAACGTCCGCCACGCCGTCGTCCGCATCAGCTCCCGCGTTCGCGTTCTCTGCGTCGAGGGCGCCTCGAGTGGCGTGAACAAGGCTGACCGCACCGGTGGCTACTACGCCGTCCGCGCTCTGCGCCTCAAGGGCCGTGGGGACGACAGCCCGATCAGGGTCCACCAGATCGAAGCCCCTGACCTGGCCATCGAACAACTCGGCGACTACGACGTGATCCTGCTCGCCAACGTCCCGGACCCTTCCGCGGAAACGGTGGGTCGCCTCAAGAAATTCGTGCAGCGCGGCGGCGGCCTGATTGTCTTTGCCGGCGACCGCGTGGATGCCGACCAATAC
>QWQH01000131.1 GCA_003670915.1 Planctomycetota bacterium
AGCATCAAGCCCAGCGGTGAGGTCGACCGGCACAGGCACCGCAGAGGAGGGAGGGATGGCCGCGATCGCCATCGCATCGCCTCGCGGCACTCGCGTCTGGCTGGCTTCACCAAGAGGCGTTTCTGCCACCTCCACACCATCTGCCTGCAAAGCCGTCTGCACTGGGACGCCGATCGTGTTGGGCGCAGGTGGTTGAGGTTCTGCATCGGCTCCTGCTGGCCCATCGGACAACGGCTCGCCATTCAGAGCCGCATCGACCGCGGCGTCGTTCTGGGTAGGATCGCTTTGCGTTGCATCGCTCTGCGTTGGATTCTCCCCGTTGGTCTGTTCTCGGATTGCACCTGCATTGGCAGGCTCAGAGGCAGCCACGGATGGTGCCGGTTGCACGGGCACCGGCGGCCGCCGACTCCCAACTGTCGCGCGCACCAAAAAAAATCCGAGCAGGAGAAGCAGGACCATCGCACACACGGCCGCCGCCCACGCACCCAACGAAGCGTTTTGGCTTCTGGATCGCGGAGGAGTGCCAGCGGAATCGACGCGGCCGCGCATGGCAAACTGCGTGCGATCCCGCACGCCCTTTGCATCCAACAAAACGCTGTCGCACTGGATTTTTTCCGAAACTCCAGCAGGTTTTTGTGCGCCGATCGAGGCCGATGCCTGGAGAGTGGCAACACCGTTGCGTGCGGTTGTCTGCTCCCGTGTGGCGGTGGCCTCAGCCGTAGCCGAAAGGTGCCCCATGGCTGCCAACAACCTAGCCCGTCCAGCCTTGTCGAGTGGGGCCAAGACGGTGGGGTCCTCGTTCATTTGAGCCAGTAGCGTATGGCAGGCTGCCACCTCAGCGAGGTGTACATCCGATTCGATGCAGATCCGTTCAAAAGGCTGCAGCCTGTCCAACGCGAGCGTATTGTCGAGGTATTCGGCTACCGAGTTGGCATCGTTGGCCAGTCCCTTCCCCAGCACAGTGGGAGCCGACACCTGCGGCCGTTCCACAACCCCACGGATTCGAGACACAATCTGCTGGGCCACCGGGCTGTCGGTTACCTTATCGCCGAGCTGTTTTTGCGTTTCGGGAGGCAAAACATTATCCAGCCATGCCAAGAGTGTTCGGAGTGTGAGTCTCATAACGGTATAGATGTCCCCTCGTGAGTGTCGGTAGCCGGAGAGCCTTGCTGTCTCTACTGTCTCTCTCAAAGAGTGGCTGGAAGCCGTGGTTTTCGTAGAAAATTCCTGTGGCAAAGCATTTTATATATTCTGGCGATCCAGGCATTGCCCGCCTGCGTATAAATCCCAATGGGGCCCAAAGCAACTGCGTCGCTTTAGGCCCGTACCCTTGGCCTGCGCAGGGAACCGCACCATGGCTGCCACACCCTCGATGACTACCATCCCACCAATCCCCCCCATAACACGCCAGCGACGCCAAGCCATCCTGAGGGAATCTGCTGGCTATATTGAACTCGGCGAACTGCTCGTAGAGGTGGATCGCCCCATTCCCCAGTCGGCCGAAAAACTGCTCCTGCGGGCCTTGGGTTCCTTGGGCACGCTGCCAGAGCCCACCCGTTCGTCAGGCCACGTGAAGCACCTAGAGGGGGAGGCTCTGCGGGCTCTTGGACGCTGGCACGAGGCGTTGGAACCGCTCTCGCTGGCAGCCGAAAAAAATCCCCAACAGCTGGAAGCCTGGCTTGGGCTGGGCTGGTGCCTGAAGAGACTCGGACGACTGAATGAAGCTATTGGCACGCTTCAGAAGGGGTTGGTGGCGGCCCCTCGTCAGCCCATTTTGCATTACAATTTAGCTTGCTATCTCTCGCTGGCAGGCAGCGTGCAACCGGCCGTCGAGCACCTGACACAAGCCATATCAATCGATGGCCGGTTTCGGGATCTGACTCATGTTGAGCCCGATTTCGATCGGATCCGATCCGATCCGCGTTTCGTGGCCGTCACGCACGTCACCGTCTAACGCGATTTTCGCCGAACAATCTGCGGATTTGCCACGGTTCCCTGCAATCGTGTCTGATACCGCCCCTGCGGCTTGCTGGACAGCCTTGGAGCAGTCTGCCGGCTAGCGACTTTATTTCGCTTCTTGAATCAACTTTACTTATGACGAGCCCAGCCCTTCAGGAAATCATCGCCCTGCTGGGCTGTCCTGCAGCTGGAAACCCGGCGCAGTATCTCTTTGAGCGAGCCTTTGAGGCTGCTGGCCTCGACTGGCGTTTTCTCACGCTAGATGTCACTCCAGATCGCTTGGCCGATGCCATCAATGGAGCCAACGCGATGGGATTTCGGGGGTGCTTGCTCTCCGGTCCGCTCCGAGCAGCAGCGTTGCCGATGGTTGCATCGTCGTCCCCGGCTGCCACTTTCTCAGCTGCCGTCAGCCTCATCCAACCGCAGCCATCTGGACTTATGGGACACATGACCGATGGCCGCGGTGCCGTGGAAGCACTGCGAGCCCACATTGATCCCGCCAACGCCCACGTGCTGATCATCGGAGCGGGCGCAGCGGCTCGCGCCACAGCAGTTGAATTATCGTTGGCCCGCGTTGCACAAATCCTGGTCTGCGATCGCACGCCCGATCGGGCAGCATCGCTCGTAGCATCGCTCCAAGCCCTCGACGGCGCACCCGCAGCGGTGCTGCAGTGGGACGCATCAGCCGAGGTTCCGCCGCAGGTGGGGATTGTTATCTTCGCCGTGCCTGCGTCAGGGCCAAAGCCCGCCGTTGCATTGACCGGCATTCGCAGCGACTTGGTCGTGGCCGACTTTGCGCTTGTCACACAGCCTTCGCCGGTGGTGGCCTACGCGATCAAACACGGTGCCTGCGCCATCGATGGCCTCGAAATCCACTGTGAAAAAACCGCGATCGACTTCCAGACACTCACGGGCATCGAGCCTGATACTGACCTGTTGCGCGAGGCCTTGGATGAATTTCTCAACGCCTAGCAGGCCGTTCAAAAGCCGTGCCCTACCTTCTCGCTCGGAAAACTTCTGGTGTGTTCACGAATGGTCGTGCCCAACGCCTCACTCAACGCCTGAGCCATTTGAAGATGCGTCGGCGGGCAACGCGGTCGATAGGCGTTGAATCCTCGTGGCCAGTGCAGCAGCACTCACTCTCACGTCCGCAACTGAATCCTGCCGCAGCGAATGCACGCGATCCACAATGGCTTGCGGCGGTGGCTGCTGCGTGGCATCGACGAGCAGCGCCACGCCTCGCAGGGCATTGATCACAATCAGCGCGCGCCTGTAGCGTTTGGATTGCCCAACATCGTCTTGGCCGCGTGCAGCGACTGCCGAAGGTGGCACCTCTGGCGTCGCCAGCATTTCTGCCAAACCCTCCACCGATTCCTGGCGACCCAAACGGGCAAGTCCCAACGCGGCATTGGCACGCACATCCTCGGCAGAGTCTCCCGTAAGTTCCACGAGCCTGTCTGCTGCCTTGGTGCCACCGGCAACGCCCAGCGTAAATGCAGCCGCAGATCGCAGGCCTGAATCGTCGCTCTTCGATGCAGCTACCACCGCACTAGACAGCGCGGCCGGATCGGCCACTGACCGGCCCGCCGCCACAAGGTTGGTAACGAGCACTGCCATCGCCTCAACTGCAGCGCGGGCCGTCTGAGGATCGGAGAGATCGCGAGCCCGTGCAATGAGCGGCTCTGCCACCGATGGAATCGCGAATTCGCCAAGGGCGCGGCAAAGGTAGAGTTGCAACGTCTGCGACTGCTCGCCGGTGTGGCTGCTGGCAGCCTCATCGGTGAGGATGCGGCCCAGTTCAGTGCCCAGCGCCTCGTCCGATTTGAGAGCATCGCCGCTGGGGCCCCGCAGGTCGTTGGCCAGATTGAGTGCCGCCTGCCAACGCCCTTCGTTGTCGCGACGGAGCGTGCGCACGTACGCCTGCGGATCGTTGCCCAAGTGCGCCAGCCAGTGGAACGCCAGCCACACGCAGACGATGATCGCTACAATCAATCCTGGCACCAGAAACAATTGCACAAGAAAGGCAGCACTGGGCGGCTCAACCAGTGGCAGCGAGTCGTCTGGCGAAAGCGGCCGTCTTTGTGTCTCTGCCATAGTACGTGGCCCGCTTGAACTTGGAATATGAAATGATCGAATAGGAGATATTTGGAACTCTCAAGTCTAGGCCAGCAACCTCATGCGTCAACGTCCTGCGATCGCCGCAACCCCCGACGCAAAGTCCGCCCCATTTCCTGACCTCATCGCGCACGCAGGAGCCGTCTGGCTGGAAGTCGAACTGGATTCAGTTGCGGAAAATCTCGCTCTCGATGAAGCGATCTTGGCCGAGGCACACGAAGGGCTCATTGGGACAGCCGTCGTTCGCACCTGGATGCCGCGCAAGCCTGTGGTGGTGGTGGGGTCATCCGGCCGGTTGGATGAGGAAGTTGACCGTGAGGCATGTGCCGAGATGGGGGTACAGATCGTTCGGCGGCCGAGTGGTGGGGGCACGGTGCTCGTGGGCCCGGGGTGCCTGATGTGGTCGGTTGTCTCCCCCTATTCTCAGTCTGCTCCGGCCATCGATCGGATTCATGCCGACATGCTTGGCCCACTTTGCAGTGCGATCGCAGCCGGGGGTTTGCCAATTGAGCGACGTGGTTCCAGCGACCTAGTTTTGCTCACTGCAATGGGGGCGATGAAAGTGTCTGGCAACGCCTTGCGGGTGCGGCGAAACGCCTCGCTGTACCACGGCACGCTGCTCGACCATTTCGACATCGCACTGGTAAGCCGCCTGCTACGGCATCCGCCCCGCGAGCCCGACTACCGCGAGCGGCGATCCCATGGAGCATTCCTGACCAATCTGGAACTGGGCCGACACACGCTGGATCAACTCATTCAAAGGGCCTATGGTGCTGGCTCCACTCGCACCGATTGGCCTCGCCATCGCGTCGCCGAATTGATGCGCGACCGTTACGAATCGGCCGAGTGGACAGCCCGCCTCTAGCGTTTCACAGAATCGGCATGGCAGGGTGTGAGGCTTGGAGCATTCGGGCAACATAGCAAAAGGCTTCTGGGCATACGGGTTGAACAGACTTCAAAGAGGAAGATCACCCCAGACCGCCGGGCCAGACGATGCTTCCTATGGCCGATGAATCGGGCTTGGCAGATGAATGATGGATCAGTCTTAGAAAATTCACCTTTCATTGCCATTGGGTTCCCAGTAAGGTTCCCGCCCCGACCGACACGAAGTCGTTCGAAACGAGTCCGCAACAGGAGGTTGCCTTCAATGCGATTGCATATGCATGCCGCTGACGTGCGTCACCTTGTGACCCGATATTTCCTCGACCTCGGTGCTGACGCCGTGGACGTGGCAGACGTTCAGGAGAATATCCGTATCGACCGGGGCCGCTGCGTTGCCCGCTGCTACCGCGTGGCAGAGATGTTCGCCATGTGGCTGATCGATGTTGGCGTGCTTCAGTTTTACGATGCCGATGGGGAGATGCTGCATACGGTGAACCTGTTCACTGAATTGCAACCGCAACGAGTCGCCGCTTAACAGCGGGTTTGCATGGCTGTTCTCGGACCGGATCTGGATCCGTGTCGGGCCAGTGCGTACGGCGTGCGTTTGGGGGGATCGGTGTGGGAATGGGGTTCGGTGGCCTGATGGCGGCCAACGACTCACTGGTTTGAGCCTGCGGGATACGACGATGTCAGACACGATGTTGAAACAGCCAACGCTGTCGATCGTCATCCCGACGCCGACAGACACCGCCGCGCTCGAAGAAACGCTCGTGAGCGTATTGGAGAACCGTCCAGACGATTGCGAAATCATCGTGGCTCTGGGATGTCCGTATGGCGACCCGTGGCATATCCGCGACGAAGTGCGATTTGTTCAGGCTCCTGCGGGATCAACTCTGGTGGGATGCGTGAACCTCGGCGTTGCCTCAAGCGTGGGCGATGTAGTTCATATTCTGGCAGCCGGATGGCGGGCCACTGAGGGTTGGACGACGGGCCCGCTGGAGCACTTTCAATCCAGTCAGACTGGCGCAGTGGTGCCGTTGGTCGTGCCCGCCAACGATCCCGACAGCGTGGTGGCTACTGGCATACGCTATGGGCGTGGGGGCCGCCGCGTCGCACTCCAATCTCGTCCCGGTATGGTCGCTCTTTCCGCTGCTTCTTCCACGCCGCACGGACCAACACTTGAAGCTGGATTCTGGCGAGCGAACCTTCTGTCTCAGGCAGGTCCTGGTTTTTCAAAGGCGTGCGGCGACGGCAACGCCGATGTCGACATGGCTATCGCGGTGGCATTCGCCCGCAAAAAAGTCGTGCTCGATTCCACATCGCGAGTGGTCGCGAGA
>QWQH01000038.1 GCA_003670915.1 Planctomycetota bacterium
GGGCAAGACAACTCAATTCTGGATGAGTCGCTCAGAACGTTTGCCCGTGAGGCCAGGCGTTTGCTGGCACGGCTTGCGATTCGGATGGATCGTTTCCTTCGCCGGCATGGCAGGGGGGCCGCTTCTCGGCAACTAGAAATCGGCGCATTCTCTGCCGAGATGCGAGATTTACTCAGCGTGTTGGCCGTGGCTCACCATGCAGATGCCCGCGGGGATGATTCGGCGATTCCCATCGCCGACTGTTGGTGTCGCCTAGCCTTATCCCGTGCAAGTGGCACGAAGCTCACTGCGGCAGATCATGCGGCCATTGGAAGGCTGGGCGAGTCGATTGTGCTCGGCCTTCTTCTGGCCCAGAAGCCCGAGGAGTGAGCCACATGGAAACCGTCACAGCAACGCTCCCCATGGGAGGAATGTTTCTGGTTGGCATGTGTGGTCGACTGGTGGCTACGGGTTGTTTGCCAAGAGGGCTGGCCACCAACTGCACAGATACCAGGCCCGAGGCGTGGTCCACTCGGCAAAGGACTCCAGCGTGAGGCGAGCCCCTGGGGAGCTGCTGCCGAGTACTTCGTCCAAGAGTCCTCGCGGTCGCGAATATTTGACGGCACGCGCAGTCGATTCCGTGAGGCCTGCCAATTCAACAGCACGCGAGACAGCGTCTTCCAGAAAGCCGATCGTATCGACAAGACCGGCTGCGAGTGCCTGCTTGGCGGTGAAAATTTGGCCGGTGGCCACGGTTGCAAGTTCGTCGTCGTCGAGCTTGGGCCGCCCCTGCTTGACGATTTCCTTAAAACGCCCAAACATCTCGTCCACGAGGCTCTGGAGGATCTTCCGTTCGCGTGCCGCAAGTTCGGGAGTGCGTTGCTTGGTAGGACTGAGCATTTCCTTGAGTGGGCCGCTGGCAATCGAATCGTCTTCCACGTCGAGTTTCTTCATCAGTTTCGAGAGGTCAAAGTGTGGAATGATCACGCCGATTGATCCCGTCAGCGTGGCCGGTTCGGCAAAGATCACATTCTCGCGACCACCGTTGGCCATCGCGATGTAGTAGCCGCCACTGGCTGCAATGCCCCCCATGCTGACGACCACAGGCAGGTCACGTTTTTTTGCCAATGTCGCCAGTCGGTAGTGAATCTCATCGCTGCCGCTGACGGTGCCGCCGGGAGAATCGACCCGCAGCACGATCGCCTTCACGCTTTCGTCTTCTTCGATCCGGTCCAGTTGCGAGCGAGTAAAGCCCTGCCCCCCCATGATCGCGCCGGAAACATCCACGATTGCCACTTTTCCGACAGCCACGCGGGAGAGTGAATGGTATTTTTCAACGACCTTGGCATCCCGCTGGAAGTACTGCGCGTTTGCTCCTGCGCTGGCCAGTGCAGCCAGGAGCGAAAGTCCCGCAATCGACCACGCAATCCGCGTGCCCCAGCGACCCCAGAGACCACCCTGTTCCAGGATGACTCTGGTGATTGGAAGGGCTGCTGCGGGAAGAGTTGATGGCGACTGGATGCGATCGATATCCATGAGTGCTTTCCTTCAATGTGCAAGTGTGCGTTGGGATTCAGCGAATCGCTGCGCACAACATGTTGGCAGTTTTCGGCGCCGGCGGCTACCTTACGTCTACGTGTCCGTTTGTTTGCGAATGATTCATTGAACGAGGAGTGTGGCGACGTGATTGTATGTGTGAGCACGGAATGTTTCCCCGAACTACCCTTGTCTAAGTCGATGGAGCGGCTGGCGGAACTGGAATTCACAGCCGTTGAGCTGGACGTGCACGAGGAAGGCCAGCATCTCACGCCCAGCAAGGTGGCAGCCAACCCCGAGTTGGCCATCGCCCAGTGCAGCGATCTGCAGCGACTGCGGCCCGTGGCTGTTTCTTTTTCCGCACCCGAAACACCGGAACTCTACGACCGCTTCACGGCTTGCTGCAAGCTGGCGAAGTCGCTTGGAGTCGTGACGATTGTCGTCGACTCCTCGGAGTTGGGCACGCCGTTTAACGGTGAGATCGAACGTCTACGAAAGATGGTGTCGATTGCGTCGAGCTTGGGAGTGCTGGTGGGAGTAAAGACAACGGCGGGGCGCATGACGCAAGACGCCGAGACCACCTCATCCCTTTGCCGCAACGTGCCAGGCCTCGGCGTAACGCTCGACCCCAGCCATTTTATTTTCGGCCAGAAAAAGCCTGCGTCGTGGGACTCGATTCTCAAGTACGTCTACCACGTGCACCTGCGGGATACGAAGCCCGATGCCTTTCAGGTGCGAGTGGGGCAGGGCAGTATCGAGTATGGAAAACTCGTCAACCAACTCGAGCGAGTCGGTTACAAGCGAGCCCTCTGCGTGCACCTGCCGCCATTGGATGGCGTCGATCAAGTGGCCGAGTTGCGAAAGATGCGGCTGCTCTTGGAGAGTTTGCTGTAAGTTGGCCTGCGGGAGTTGGGCCTACTGTAATTTGGTGCCCGTGGCTTCGGCGCGGCTGGCCATTTCAGCATACGTCTTCGACTGATCGCTATCCCCCTCCTCGGCGTACATCGTGGAGAGGTTGCCGTAGGCAACGGCCAGCGATCGTTCGTCGAGTTGCTTTTGATCGACGGCTTCAACCATGAAGTCGACGCCCTTGCGGCTTATGGCCAATGCGTCTTCTCGCCGCTCGACCTGCCAATAGGAGATGGCCATGCTCACAAATGACTCACCTAAACGACCAAGCTCTCCCTGGGTGGCAAAACTTGGGTTGTTGTTCCACAGCGGCACGGCTTTGTCGAACCACGTGACTGCAGTGGCGTGGTCGCCCTTTTGCAGACTGTGGAGAATGCCGATTCGAAACAGCAAATCACCAACATTTCGCCGCTCGGCATCGGTGAGCTCCCGTAGCGTTGCGCCGCGTTCGAGATAGGCCGCGGTGAGCGTGGCATTGTCGAGCATGTCGGATGCGTCGCCTCGCTTCTGGCTGGCAACGAGGGCATCGCTGAGCCCTTCTCCGATTTCCCAGTCGATCTGTCGCTGCCGCCACGGATCGCTTGTATGTTCGCCCAACCGATCACGTGTTTCGAGGAGACGCTTTACCCATGGCAACGCGTCGATGGAGTCGGCCGAACCGGCTGATGCCGCCAAGGCCCCACGGCAGAGCTGCAATTCCATCATGTCTCTGTCGGTGTCGTCCGACTTCACTTCGCTCAGAATAGCTTCGCTGCGTGCAATCCATTTCGGAATCACCCTACTTTTTTGTTGCCATGTTCCTCGGGCGATCGCCAAAGCCGTGCCCAGATGGGCATCGAGCAGCACATCGCGGGCTGCCTTCTGGATCGACGTGGAGCGATTGGACGACAGAGGCGTTGCCTTTCGGATCGCTTCTTCGAAGTGGCTCACCGCTTTTTGATAGTCGGGCGAGGTGGATGCTAGGGCGATCCGGCCGAGCATGCGGTCGGCCTGTGCCGTTACGAGCGGGGAGATGTTTTCCTGGGCCTTGACTCCGGCCACTTTCTCTCTGGCATCCTCAAGACGGTTGAGTGCCATGAGCACGCTGGCATGCTTCAGCCGCGTCCAGATGTCGAGCGGGTCGAGGGTCTCGGCTGCTGTTGCAAGTCGGCTCGCCTGCTGCCATCGGCCCTGTTCGCACATCAACACCAAGAGGAGCCGATGGGCGCGAAGATGCTTGGGATCGATTTCAATCGCATAGTGCAAGTCGGCAATGGCAAAGGCTACGCTCTCACTCATCTCACCCTCCGACCGCAGCACGAACGACTCTGGGTCGAGTGGTTCCAGCATGACAGCCGTCGCCGACTGGGTGCCTGGATTCACACTAAAGATCACGCCACGCTCGGGAAATACTTCGCCGATCGATACGCCATCCTCGTCTAAAATCGATACGGTGCGAAGGTCGGCGATCTCCAACTGTTTGGACAACTCGGACACAGCCACTGGTGCGGCCAGTTTGATCCGAATCGACCCAACCGTATCACCATCGAGTGTGACCTCGATCCGGTCGAATGGCTCAATTTCCCAAAAGAAACCAGCCTCTCCATCTTGGCGGGTAAATGGTTCGCCAGCGCCCCATCCACTTTCCAGTTCCTCGCGAGTCGTTTTGCCTGGGTACACGCCGCGGAAGCTGGCTGGATCGATGGCCAGCGTGGGCGTTTCTTCTGGCGGTGTGGCAATGGGTGGAATCGAGTCTGAGCCATGTTCCGCTTGCACCGGAATGCTGCTTATTTGTTCGGCGATTGCTGGAACAGACTTTTTTCCTTGAGGGATTTGTTCGGGAGTGGCTTGCTCTGGGGGCGTAAAGGCCTTTGAATCTGACGAGCGTGCAGACGAGGACGCAGCGGCAGTGGTAGGCTCCGGCTGCACGCTCACGCGTTCCAACGCTTCTCGCTTGAGCACACTCGTTTCCGGGCCAAGGTTCGGCTTTGCCGGCGTAGGCTCATCGCTGAGGTCCAACGAGTCGGAATCAGCACCCAAGGTAGTTCCCGTAGTTTCACCAACGAGATCACCCCAGCCGCTGGTGAGTGTGGTGTGAGCGTCAAGCTCCGCGGCCGTTCGAGAACGCAAGAGTGCGCGGCCTGGTTTTCCTTCGGATGAGGAAGCGGGAGTCGATGCAATGTCGATCTCATTGGCTTGCTCGGTTTCCAGAGTCTCTTCGGTTGTGATGGGCTCTAAAAAACTCTCGTCCGAAGGCTGGGTGTCGAGCGCCTTTGGTGCGATGGGTTGTGAGGCGACGGCCTGCGGCGAGGTCGCAAGAGGGCCTCTTGGCGAGGATTTTCGAGCCGACGCTGCGGGCTGTTCTGCAGGCTTGCGGGCAGCTCGTTCGCCGAGCGATTCAATCCAGCGAGGCAATCGCAGGAGCGTGCGAGGCGCCGCTCCTGGCTTGGAGTCGGCGGTCTTTTCGGCAGCGGTCACGCTGATCGCACAGAGAAATAAGAGCGAAAGCCCCACGATCCCTCGAGCGAGGAAAGACGCGCGTGCGAAACCTGGTTTCACAACAGAAGCAGACGGGCATCGAAGCATGGCCACGAGAGGTTCTCCTTCTATAAAATGGGTCTGGCCTGTCAGTCGACCGGCTCAGGACCGTGCGGGAACGTAGGCTTCCCTCCTTTCCGCGTCTAGGCCATAGTGGCGGTATCACAAGTCTCGCAGTGGCTTTCCTAGATTGCCCCCCTTCCATATCTGATTTCTGAGAAGCTTTATGAAAGCCTCGCGACTGAAGCACGTTGTCGTTGTTGGTGGTGGATTAGCCGGCCTCGCTGCTGCTGAATCGTTGGTCCGTCATGCATCAGTGACGGTGATTGAGCCATCGGGCCGTCTGGGAGGTATGGTGGCGACGGTGCGTTGTGGTGGCTGGCTCGTCGAGCGATCAGCCGACAGTTTTCTGGCGGCACGGCCAGAAGGAATTGCGATGGTCGAGCGCATGGGCCTCTCGAGCGAACTCGTCGGCGTGAATCCACGAGTGCGTCGGGCGCTGATTTACCACGCCGGCCGCACGATCCCCGTGCCCGCAGGGTTTCGGCTTATGGCACCTGGACAAGTCCGGAGCATCGTTTCGACATCGATGCTTTCGCCGCTGGCAAAACTGCGCATCCTGGCAGAGCGTTTTGTGCCGGCTAGGCATGCGGCGAGTCATGAGTACGACGACGAAACGCTCGAGCACTTCGCGGTGCGTCGCTTGGGCCGTCAAGCTTTTGAGCGGCTTGTGCAACCGCTTGTAGCCGGGATCTGGACTGCCGATCCTGCGCGATTGAGTATGGCGGCGGCCTGTCCGGAGTTTCTGGAAATGGAGCGACACTGTGGCAGCCTATGGGCAGGCGAACGCAGTCGTTTGCGCGGAACGAAGGGCGACCAGCAGGCCACGGGCGCTCGTTATGGCCAGTTTGTGACGTTGGCGTCGGGCATGGAAACCCTGCCGATTCGCCTCGGCAAACACCTCGATCAGGCTGGCGTGTCTCGGATCACCGCATCTGCAACGCATCTAGCCCGTCGCATGGATGGGGGATGGGATGTGTCGATCGAGCCACCAGAGGCGTTGACGCGATCGCACGGATCGGGTGGGCAAGTGTGCCAGGCCGATGGGGTGGTGCTGGCTGTGTCTGCCACTGCGGCGGCGACGCTTTTGACGACTGTGGATAAGCCGCTGGCCGATGCGTTGGCAGGCATTGAATATGCCGGATCGGCGATTGTCTCACTTGGGTTTGCGCGCAGCGATGTCGCACACCCGCTCGATGCAGCGGGGATGGTAGTGCCCCGGGGGGAGCACCGCAGAATTCTTGCGGTGAGTTTTTTAAGCGAAAAATTTCCGGGCCGGGCACCACCGGGCTTTGTGCTTCTGCGAGTGTTTGTGGGGGGTGCATTAGACCCAGAGGCATCACAACTCGACGACGCTCAACTGACATCGATGGTGATGAGGGAGCTAGCAGATATGCTCGGTGTGCGAGGCGATCCAAGGCTCGTGCAGATCGATCGATGGAGCCGTGCGATGCCCCAATACCACGTAGGCCATCGGCAGCGCATCGCCCGAATCCACGAGCGATTACTGACTATTCGCGGCCTCGCTCTGGCTGGAGCAGCGTACGAGGGCGTCGGAATTCCACAGGTGATTGCGTCTGGGCAAGCGGCTGCAGCGAGCTTGGGATGTGGTGAACGCGGAGAATAAGCCTGCCCTGCTCGCCTTATTTCTTTTTGGCAGCAGGTGCAGCGGCCTTGCCGGCGGCAGCAGGCGTTGCAGCATCCGCTCCCTCTTCCTTGGCCTTTTTCTTTTTCTTCATCGCCATCTTAAAAACGCGCACCTTCGGGAGGCCCAGCGGGCTGCGGCCATCTTGCCAGCGTTCCTGCTCTTTGAGTTTGGTGATGCGTTCGGCGCGGGTGAGCACTCCACGGTTGCTTGCAGAACCCTTGCGCACGCGGAGGCTTTTGTCCATCGTCATCGGAAAGAATCCTTGGAAAAGAAAGGTCACACAGAAAGGTCACGAGGCTGGTCACCGTCACAGTGCGTCAGCGTCCGAAGGGAACAGCCTAAAAGCATCGGGCGGGAGCTTCAAGGGCACTGTCCGAGCCCCGCCTGCAATCGATGGTTTTCTGGGGCGCGACTCGCTAGATCACGACCTTGCCAATCAGCGCAAGGAAGTTTTCCATTGAGGCTGGCCGCTTCGAGGGTTCCGCGTTGAGGCAGGCCATTACAGCTGCTGCGAGTGGTTCTGGAATCTCCGGCCAATGCTCGCGGATATCCGATGGCGGTGTGTCGTGGGCCAATGCGGCCTTGCCTGTTGAGCCTCGGGGCCACGGAAGATCCAGCGTGCAGATTTCGTAGGCCGTTATGCCAAACGAGAAGAGGTCGATTCGTTTGTCGGCCTGCCGCCTGCGCACCACCTCTGGCGCCATGTAGTTGGGAGTACCGATTCGGTTGCCAGGCTGCAAAAATACAGGCTTGTCCGGCACGGTGAGGCCGAAGTCAAAGAGTATGAGCCGGCCATCGGGCGTGAGGATAAAGTTACGAGGGCAGATGTCGCGGTGGACAAATCCCGCCTTATGCACAGTCGCAATTGCAGCGGCTGCCTGCCGCACCAAATCCAGTCGCTGGCGCGGGGTCAGCGGTTTCTTTGACGAGAGCATGGCATGGAGGAGCGTGCCTTCGATGAATTCTTGCACGATGAACGGCCTGCCGTCTGTGGCTGTGCCCCACTCCAATGTCGTGACGGTATTGGGGCCGATTATTTTTGTGCTGATCTCTCCTTCGCACGGTTTGCCGAGTCCCTTGTAGCGGCCCTCGATAGGATCAGTCTTCTTGGGGTCGAGCACTTTGAGGCCGACGATCGCACCAGTTACTTTGTCTTTGGCCTTATAAAAATTCGACATCGTGCCTGAGATGCTCTCGTGAAGCCTCTCGTAGCGATGCCACAAATCGGTCTTCGAAGTGCCCCCAAGCAGCCGGGCCAAAAATCCCGTGAAAGCCATTGTTCATAAAACCTTATGATTGTCTTGCGGCGTATCAATATCTTTCAGCACGGTCATGCACAAGGCTGTCAATTCCAGCAGGCCGCCTTTGGCAGCCAGCACACGGAGCCGGCGAAGCGGCCGAGGAGTGGTCGCCCCACGGATCAAATATTTTTGAGGCTGACGAGTTCGGCATGGACAGCGGCCAGTTCTTGCTCCAGCCGCGGCACGTCGGCCGGGTCGTCGGGTTGCTGCTTAGCCCCCACTAACTGCTGCTGCAATTTTGCGATCCTTTGGTGCAGCACTTCCATGCGCTTCTTCTGTTTTTTATCCACGGCACACTCCAGGCTTTATAACTCTGCCTTTGGCGATGCGTTTTCCTCTTCACGAAATGAAGATCCAGCCTCGTCGCCCTTGTAGCGGTTGTCATTTTCGATTGTTTCGAACCCCTCGATGCGCACCCCACTGGAGTTGTCTTGCTGGGAGTTGGGACCCGTGTGGAGTTGCCGCATCCATCCGGAAACGAGCACGGCGGCAACTGCCATAGCGAGTGTGATGGAGAGCCATCTGGCGCGGTTATTTCGAATCCACTGCGTGCCTTCGCCGCGACCAACCAGCGCGCTTGCAAAGTAAAAGACGGCCATCGCCAGCAGGAACTTCGCGCCAAACAGTGCGTGGTAGCTCGTCTCTTTCATCCAGAATCCATCGTTCCAGCCTTCGGTTTTGACGCGGGCATTGAAGAGAAGGAAGTTGAGTAGACCAGTGACCAGCAGCAGCGAGATTGCCCCGATCACCCACGGCAGCCATTTGCCTCGGATGGCCTCGTGGATTCGGTTGCGAGTGGCTTCATCAAAAGTCTGCAGGGCGGGCAGTAAGCCAAATCGAGCGAAGAACAACCCGCCGACGGCGACGATGGCAGCCAGGACATGTGCCCAGCGAAGAACAAGTGCGTAAGAATCCATGGGCATAGAATATCCTTTGCGTTCCGTGGAAATGCGGTCGGCCAGCCACCATACTAACCGACTCTAGAGTGCGGCCCAAGTCGCTCGTTTGAACGGCGTGTTTTCACGGTGCCACGTGCCCTTTGGGTGTGGCTCGCTCGCGGCAGGGCTGTGGCGTATCACATAAGTGGTTCGCAAGAAAACGAAGGAGTCTTCCGAGAACGGAAGTATCGAGCGTGGAAGGAAGTGAATTATTTGAATTGCCAGGCGAGCCATTGCACGACCGCTGGATGCGGATGGCAATCGACCAGGCCCGTGAGGCCGCCGCTGAAGACGAGGTGCCTGTAGGGGCAATCATCGTGGCTGCTGGCCGCATTGTGGCCACTGCGCATAACCAACGGGAGCAACTCTCAGATCCCACGGCACATGCCGAGATGATCGCGATTACGCAGGCCGCCGCTGCGTTGGGTTCGTGGCGGCTTGAGGGCTGCACGCTTTACGTCACCCTTGAGCCCTGCCCTATGTGCGCCGGGGCGATCCTGCAGGCCCGCGTGCCGGTGGTGGTGTGGGGCGCGGCGGATCCCAAGGCAGGCGCCGTTGAAACGCTCTACCGTCTTTTCGATGACCCTCGGCTGAATCACCGCGTTGAACACACGGGCCATGTCATGGCCGACGCATGTGGCCGGATCCTGAGCGAATTCTTTCGGAAAAAGCGCAACGAGAATCGCAAGTAGAATCCTGAAGGCCGGCTTGGGCGGCACAAATCTCCTCGCGTGGGCTGCGGCGGCCCACGACTCGTCAAGCGTTCGCCGATCCCCTTGCTCCCGTTTGCAGTGTGCCTGTGTCGCCGCTCCAGCTATCCGAGATGCGGTCTAGCTGCGATCGCTCATCGGTTCAAAGCTGCGGAGCGTTTCGCCAGTGTAGACCTGCCGTGGGCGGCAGATTTTTTGGGTTTGGGAGTGATGCATCTCGATCCAGTGGGCAATCCAGCCGGGCAGGCGACCCATGGCGAAAAGCACAGTGAACATCTGCACTGGAATGCCCATCGCACGATAGATCACGCCCGAGTAGAAATCGACATTTGGATAGAGCTTGCGTTCGATGAAGTAATCGTCGGCGAGCGCCACTTCCTCCAGTTGCTGGGCGATATCGAAAATCGGGTCGTGCCGTGCAATCTTGGCGAGCAGTTTGTCGCAGGTTGCTTTAATGAGGCGGGCGCGGGGGTCGTAGTTTTTATAGACCCGGTGCCCAAAGCCCATGAGCCTGTGGCCGGAGTCTTTTTTCTTTGCCAGTTCGACATACTTTTTAACGTTGCCGCCATCAGAGCCGATTTTTTCGAGCATCTCCACGCAGGCCTGATTGGCACCGCCGTGCAGCGGGCCCCAGAGTGCGCAGATGCCTGCGGAAATACTCGCAAACAGGTTGGCATCGCTGGATCCCACCATCCGTACCGTCGATGTCGAACAGTTTTGTTCGTGGTCGGCGTGCACGATCAGGAGCATGTCGAGCGCCTCGGCAAAGTCGGGGTCGATGCGATACTCTTCGCAGGGCACAGCAAACATCATTTGAAGAAAGTTTTCGCAGTACGAGAGATCGTTTCGCGGATAGATGAGCGGTTGGCCGATCGACTTCTTGTAGCTATAAGCCGCAATCGTGGGCAGCTTTGCCATGAGCCTGTGAACGCTCACTTCCACCTGCCGCGGATCGCGAACGTCGAGCGAATCTTGATAGAAGGTGGAAAGCGCGCCGACAACACTGCCCAGCGTGGCCATTGGGTGGGCATCGCGGGGAAACCCGCCGTAGAAACTGCGCATATCCTCGTGGATCATCGTGTGGTGCGAGAGCGACTTCCGAAAGCGGTTGAGCTCATCGAGGGTCGGGAGCTTGCCGTAGATCAAGAGGTAGCTCACCTCCACAAAATCGCACTTCTCAGCCAGCACCTCGATGGGGTAGCCACGGTACCGCAGGATCCCCTTTTCGCCGTCTAAAAACGTGATCGAACTGGTCGTTGAACCGGTGTTGACATATCCCTCATCGAGAGTGATGGCACCTGCTTGGGCGCGAAGTTTAGAGATATCAACAGCGCGTTCCTGCTCCGTACCCACGATGATCGGCAGTTCGACGGTGCGGCCGTCGATTTCCAACCTAGCGACACCTGCCTGCGTTGTGCCGGGGAAAGGGCTGGCCGCAGCAGTTCGTTCGGTCGTGACGCTCATCGGTTCGGCTTCCTCGTGTGCTGTATGGAGACGGCGTGCGGCGAGTCTCAAGCATAACGGATCATCTGAAAAAAAGATTACTGGGTCGCAGTCTATCCCGCGAGAGAGCGGGCCGCAAACATGCATCGCCGTCCGGCCTCTCCGCATCGTGCTGCGGCCACCGACTGCTAGCGAGACAGGCGGTCTTGGTTGTCGTTGCGGGCAGTCGCGGAATCGCGATCAATTCCAGGGACGTCGGCATTGGGGCCATTGTCGAAGATTGTCCAGACAGGCGTGCGATCCTTCAGCTTTGCAAGGTAGGCATCCATCTCTCGCTTGCGGCGTTCCAGCATCAAGGCTTCTTTGATTCCCACCTGGGCTTCGATAAAGGGCGTTCGTCCTGCCTCGGTGCGTTCGCTGACTCGCACGATATGCACGGCTTGGCCGTCATCTAAAATCGCGCTGAGTTGCCCGATCGGCAGCGTGAAGACGGCCTCGTCGAGCACCTTCGAGACAAGGCTGCCCCGGGTTGTCCAATCGTAGGTTCCCCCAAGCGAGGCCGTTGGTCCCTCGGAACGCGTGCGGGCAATATCCCCAAATGGCTTGCCTTCAAGTACGTCGTTGCCAAGCGAGGCCAAGAACTGCCAGGCCTGTTCCCGCGAACGTGTAGGCGTGATGCGGACGGTGAGTTGCTCAAACCGCACCTTTGCCGGAAAGTCGTACTCGGTCAGACGATTCTGATAGGACGCGATCATCTCGGCGTGGGGAATCTCCTCGTCGCTGGTGACCTTTTGTTGAATCCACTGCTGGGCGAGCGATCGCTCAAAGTAGGTCTTGCGGATGTGGTCGAGCGACTGGCCTCGCGACCGCAGGAGTTGCTCATACTCTGCGACAGTTGACACACCGGCATCTTTGACGAGGCGTGACAACTGCTGCTGATCGAAAGCTTCATTGACCTTTTTTTCGATTTCCGGCAGACGATCTTCCGGGATCGTGCGGCAGGCATCGACGTAGACGATGAGCGATTCAACGTGCTGCGGAAGGACCTGCTTACAGATCTGTACTTTGAGTTCTCGCACCTGTTCCGGCTTGAGTCCTGGGGAAACCTTTTCCAGCCAAGCCATGGCGGTGGGGGTGAGCAGATCGCCCTCGAGTACCACTTCAGACCCGACGCGGGCCACGATCATCGCTGTCTCAAGCGACTGCGCACCTGGGATTTCTTGAGGCCCGGTGGCCGCGGCCACCGGTTCTGTAAACTGCGCTTGGACGACGCCATCGTCAACGTGCTGGGCTTGGCTGCCGCCCTCGTGTGTCTTGGCAAGCGGCGTGAATGGGCTGCCGGGTTGGGCGCGAATACTAGAGAGCACGTGGTTGTCGATGCTCTTGAAGTCATCGTGTTTTGCAGAGGGTTTGCCGCCTGGCCACCCTTCGGGCCGCGAGATTGTCTTTGGGATGTGTGGCACAAGATTGGTCGTGGCTGTGCCGCCTGGCCCCATCGGAGTGGCGGTGGCCGGCCCCTGCGTCGCGCCGGCGGCACCATCGTTAAACTGGTTTGCAATTCTTTGGGCCGCCGCCTCGCGAGCCGGGATACAGATCGACAGCACAAGGATCGCGACGGCGCACAGAGCAATCTCCGCCGCGAATGGCAGAGCATAACACTGGCGGTCGTCTGGATCGTCGTGCGGGGGGCCGGCATCGATCATGAAGATCATTGAGGCGATCATGGACGGGCATCCTTGCCTGTGTGCCTGGTGAGGTCGGCTGGAGGGCGAGGACTATAGGGACGCGCCCGAGCGGGCCGCAAGAGCGTCCTGACTGCTTGAAGAAGCCGCTCAGAATCGGTCCAAACAGCGTTTTCGACAGGGAGATACGCCGTCCGATGGTCTACAATCCGAAGGAGTCTGGCGGCGGCTGGGCCTGTGGCCTTGAGCGACTCCATCGCCGAGCGGTCGTGATAACGCAGGGCCAGCATGCCTGCTTCGCGAGTGACAGAATCAATGCCAAGAGCCGCTGCGGCCACTCGCAGCCTGGCAAATTCCATCAAGCGTTTGCTTTCGGCAGGCAGTGGGCCAAAGCGGTCCAGAAGTTCGGCGGCCAAGTCGTCGATCTGCGCGTCGTCCATCGTGCGTGAGAGCCGCCGGTAGACGTCGATTTTCGTCCGAAAGTCGGGAATGAAATCGCGAGGCAGCCACGCCTCGCCTGGCAGATCGATCGTCACCTGGGGAGGCTCTGCCGGCGGCATGCTCTTGATCCCTCGCACCGACTGCTCCAGCAAGCGGCAGTAAAGTTCGTAGCCTACCGTGGCAATGTGGCCGCTTTGCTGCGTGCCCAGCAGGTTTCCCGCACCGCGAATTTCTAGATCCCGCATCGCCAACGAAAAGCCAG
Source organism: Planctomycetota bacterium (assembly GCA_003670915.1). GTDB lineage: Bacteria > Planctomycetota > Planctomycetia > Pirellulales > UBA1268 > BAIKAL-G1-2R. Next base: position 13,427 of record QWQH01000038.1, read on the forward strand.
CGCCCATGCTTGAAAATTCTTGGATGGCGCGGAGCCTTCGGGCGGCGGTGCTCGTGAGGTGCGCCGTCTCATCGACGAGCATGTAGCAGTAGGCGCGGTGGTGCGACCGGCCAACGCGGCCACGGAGTTGGTGAAGATCGGCCAGGCCATAGGCATCGGACTCATCGATGAAGATAGTGTTGGCATTCGGTATATCGAGGCCGCTCTCGATGATTGTCGTGGCCAGCAGAATGTCTGTTGTGCCCGCGACGAACGTGAGCATCACATCCTCGAGCTCCGATTCAGATAGACGCCCGTGGCCGATGGCAATCGTTGCTTCGGGAACGATCTGCGACAGTCTGTGCGCAACGGTGTGGATATCATGAATCCGGTTGTGCACAAAAAAAACCTGCCCACCGCGGGCCAACTCCCGGTCGATTGCGTGGCGAATGAGTGACGCATCCCATCGAGACACACGGGTTTCAACCGCCAGTCGATTGGCCGGCGGCGTGGCAAGGCTTGAGATGTCGCGGATGCCAAGCATCGACATGTGAAGCGTGCGGGGAATCGGAGTGGCTGTCATCGTGAGCACGTCGACACTCGTGCGGAGCGACTTGAGCCGCTCCTTTACATCAACCCCAAATCGCTGCTCCTCGTCCACTACGAGCAGGCCGAGGTTTGCGAAGTGAATGTCGGCTTGCGCAAGCCTGTGCGTGCCGATCACGATATCAACTGAGCCGCTGGCCAAGCCTTCAAGCGTTTCTCGTTCTTCTCGCGTACTGGAGAATCGCGACAGTGCACGGATCGTGAAAGGAAATTCAGAAAATCTAGCAGCGAAGCTGCGCCTGTGTTGCTCGGCTAGTACAGTGGTGGGCACGAGCACAGCCACCTGATGCCCCGACTCCACGGCCTTGAATGCCGCCCGCATTGCGAGTTCTGTTTTGCCAAAGCCAACGTCGCCGCACAGAAGCCTGTCCATGGGACGGACGTTCTGCATGTCGCAGCGAATCGCCTCGATCGCCGTGACTTGATCGGGCGTCTCGTCAAACGGAAACGATTCCTCAAACGTCCGTTGCCACGCAGTGTCGGGGGGGAAGGCGATGCCCGGTCGGCTTTCGCGTTTGGCCTGCAGTTGAATCATTTCTGCAGCCATATCGGCGACCGCTTTTTGGACGGCCAGCTTCTGTTTTGCCCAGAGCGTGCCGCCGATCTTGGCCAGCTTCGGCGACACCTTGGAGCCACCGATATATTTCTGGACCAGTTCGATGCAGGATGCGGGCACATACACCGTTGTTGATTCGGCAAACTCAATCTGCAGAAATTCCTCGGTGCGATCTTGTTTTTCGAGCAGCTTGAGCCCTCGGTAGCGGCCGATGCCGTGGGCGACGTGCACGACGTGGTCGCCCTCGTGGAGATCCAGGAACGTGTCGATGGCTCGTGACAGCCGGTGCCGCGGCGCACGCGCCGTGACATCCTCTCGGCGAAATAGTTCGGCGCTGCTTACGAGCACGAGCTTTTCGGGTACGAGCCGAAAGCCGCTGGAGAGGTGGCCGCGGGCGAAGTGCAGCCGACCAGACTGTGCCGGGGCACTGTGGTCGAGCAGTTCTCGCAGCCGTTTTTCTTCCGCGTCTGTGGGCGCGACAACCCACACGTCCTGATCGCGACCGACGGTTTCCAATTCATCCCGCACGCGGTCGAGCACGCCAGTGAACCGTTCGACACTTTCAATCGAAAGAGCTGCTGTGGCCTCGAGGCTCGACTGGGCCAATGCCGCAAGGGTCACCGAAGGAAATCGGTAGATGCGCGCGAAAATATCCTCTGGAGCCGACAGGTTCGCTGCGGCTCCCAGTCGCTCGAACGTGCGTTTCGCTTCCTCTGCAAGTTCTCCCGGCTCCACCAGCACCCACCACGATCCCGCTGGCACAATGTCGGCAAGCTGCGTCCGCCTTGCTGCCGGTCCGGCGGCGAGGGCCGTGAGATCGATGCTCTTGAGTTCGACAACGCTGCGCTGCGAAACGGTGTCGAAAGTGCGGAGCGATTCGATCTCGTCGCCAATCAATTCCACTCGCACCGGGCGATCCCAGTCGATTGCAAACAGATCGATGATTCCACCGCGACGCGCGAACGTGCCTGGTGTATCGATGGCGCTGGTGGCCTGCCATCCTCTGGCGATGAGCCAGTCCGCAAGTTCAGCGGGGTCGAGCCGGCCTTCCACGTCGAGTCGCCGCGTGCTGGCCTCGATCTCTCGGGGATCGGCTAGCGGTGCTAGGAGCGCCTGAATACTTGTGACGATGATCGCAGGCACAGTAGGCAGTGAAGGGTCGTCAGACGGCATCGTCAGACGCTTGACGAGCGAGAGCCTAGCGGATGCGACTGGGTCGTTGGCCGCTGGCTCATCGTTCAAGCTCTCGAGGGCCGGCAACAAAGCGATGGGGCTGGATGTGAAGAGCGAAAGATCGTCGGCAAACGAATCGGCATCGGCTGCGTGTGGCAAAACAACCACAAGCATGCCGGGGGCTTTGGTCAGCGTGGCCGCGAGGGACTCTGAGAGGGCCGCCGCAGTCAGCGCAGAACTCGATCCCCAGGTTCCGCCGATCGTGCCGCCATGTCCCTCGCGGAGACTGGCTACGACCTCGACGAACCCGCTGTGAGTGCGCAGGGTTTCGGCCAGTCCGAGCAATCGCCCGGCCGACCCTTCAGCGGAGGGTGGTGCCACAGGAGTCTAGTATAGAGAGAACAGCGGAATTCGCAGGGAAATTCACCCACTTACGCACAGTTGCGTTTTTCGTGTATTTTTGAGGGATAGGTTTTCCTTTCACGACTCCCTTCCAGGAGCCCAGCCATGGCCACAGTCTCCCGCCCCAGAACCTCTGAAACGTCTCTCAACGGGGCCGATGTCGTGATTGAGTCGTTGATTCGGCACGGAGTGGATGTGATATTTGCCTATCCAGGCGGGGCCAGCATGCCACTGCATCAGGCCCTCACTCGCTATGCCGATAGGCTCCGCACGATTCTGCCTCGGCACGAGCAGGGAGGCGGCTTTGCCGCCCAAGGCTACGCCCGCACAACGGGGAAGCCGGGCGTGTGCATGGCTACCAGTGGCCCTGGCGCACTCAACCTCGTGACGGCGATCGCTGACGCGAGGATGGACAGCGTGCCGATGATTGCGATTACGGGCCAAGTCGGCACCAGCGTGATCGGCACCGATGCGTTTCAGGAGACGCCGATCGTTGAAGTCTGTCGCGGTATCACCAAGCACCACTATCTTGTGACCGATGCCAACGACATCGCCCGCGTGATGCGAGAGGCGTTTCACATTGCTACAACAGGCCGTCCTGGCCCAGTCCTCGTCGACTTGCCGAAGAATATTCAGGTGACGCAGATTGTGCCCGACTTCGATGCCCCGATGAACCTGCCTGGCTACCACCCAGAGATTCGCCAGGCGTATCCCGAGCAGATTGCGCAGGTAGCTGCAGCGATCAAACGGGCGAAGCGGCCTGTGATCTATGCCGGCGGTGGCGTGATCGCAGGAGAGGCCTCCGGTGAGTTGCGAGAATTAGTCCGACGCACAGGCATCCCAGTCACCATGACGTTAATGGGGCTGGGCGCTTTTTCGGCCGACGATCCACTCTGCTTGGATATGCTCGGCATGCACGGCAGTGTGTATGCCAACTATGCCGTTGATCAGGCCGATTTGCTGCTGGCTATCGGCGTGCGATTTGACGATCGAGTGACAGGCAAAGTGGCAGAGTTTGCCGAGCACGGCTTCATTGTGCACATCGACATTGACCCATCCGAAATCAACAAGAATAAGGTCGTTCACATCCCGATTGTGGCCGATGTGAAAGATGCACTTGCCCAATTGAATGCGATCGTCGAGCCACCCTCGTCGAGCCTCGCGGATTGGCATTCGCAAATTGCCGAATGGAAACGGGAGGACCCATTTTCTTTCGATACGAATTACAAGGGCATTCTGGCGCAAGAGGCGATCGCAGAATTATCTCGGCTCACTGCCGACCGTGACACGATCATCACTGTCGGCGTAGGCCAGCACCAGATGTGGGCCGCGCAGTTTTACAAGTTTCGCAATCCCCGCACATGGCTTTCATCAAGCGGGCTTGGCACGATGGGCTTCGGTTTGCCGGCGGCCATGGGCGCACAGGTGGCTCACCCGGAGTCGCTCGTGGTGGACATCGACGGCGACGGGAGCATCCTCATGAACATCCAAGAATTCGCGACGTGCAACTGCGAAAATATTCCCGTCAAAGTGTTGCTCCTCAATAACCAGCACCTTGGCATGGTGGTGCAGTGGGAAGACCGATTCTTTAAGGGCAATCGGGCGCATACCTACTTGGGTCCAGTGGATCACCCCGAGGCCAAGGGTCAGGGCGACGGCATCTCGCCCAACAGCCGCTACCCCGATTTTGTCTCAATCGCGAAGGGCTTTGGCTGGCAGGCCGAAACCGTTGCGAAGAAAAGCGATTTGGAGTCGGCGCTGCGACGCTTGATTGATTCGACTGGGCCGGCCCTCTTGGATGTGCAGGTGCCATACCAAGAGCACGTTCTCCCAATGATCCCATCGGGTGGCACCGTCAAAGATCTGATCAAGCGTTAGCAGGCTCACGTGAGAACGCGTGCAGCGATCGTTCGGATTCAACGCGAGGGTCCAAATGGACGGTCATGGACGGTCATGGACTGTCAAACGGCGAGGCAGCCGGGTCGGTGGCCGGTTCTTCAGCGGCTGGTTCTTCGGGCTTGGGTTGTCGCTGGGGAGCTTGCGGTCGCGGAGTTCCAGTGGCCGGGGCGTGGATCGCGGCCACAGCATCGTTGAGCGATTGTTTGTCGGGAATTTTGTCCAGATTCATCCCGAAATCCCGCAAGATTTTTGCGAGATCAGTTGCTTGGGTGCCTGTATTGGTGGAGAGCACTGCTAGCCCACCCTTTCCATCCAAAGGCGCGATCGCGTCGGCCAGCGTCACCAATCGCCAGGCGGCGCGGCGGCCGACCTGCTCCGTAATGGCGAGTGTACTCGGCGTTCCGGGCTGACCCAGACCAGGTGGCCCGGCTGGCTGGGCCACTGTGGCGTCTGGTGCCCCAAGGAGAACAATGTACTCCTGTTCGAGTCGGCGGCTGGCGGCGATCGCATCGTCGCCCTCGAGTCCGCTGATCGCCAGCGACCGAATGGCGGAAATCACCTGCGGCCCGTTCACTCCAGATGTTGGCACGACCATTGCCCCCAAGGCCGCTGCCGCACGCACGCGCACATCCACCGATCGTAACGGGTCTTCAAGCAACTTCGCCAGCAGTTGTGGAAGTGTGGCGGCCACCTCCTTCGGGGCCCAGCGGCCAAGTGAGGGCAGCATCGAAAGCGATCGTGAAACAAGCCAATCCAATTCAACGCTGGTATCTTTTTCGACGGGCTCTTGAAGGATGGCAACAATTGCTGGCAACGCGTCAGCGGCGAGCGCCTTGGAAGCATCCTCCCCTGTGGCCCGAGCCGCTTCGGCATGCCTGGCCAGGCCCGCAGTGGCAGCAACGCGGATCGCTGACGGAAGCTTTGCGTCGCGGGCGGCCGAGGCTAGTGGGCCGGCGGTCGGTGGCCACGGCTTTCCATCCTTCGCCTTGAGCTCTCCGACCAAGAGCAATGCGTTGATGCGCACGAGTAGGTCGGCATCCTCGTCCCTCGCGAGTTTTCCGAAAAAATCCAGAAACACTTGGCTGGCATCCTCAAACGCCTTCTCATCGGCGATCTCCGTGAGCAGGAGCTCCCGCATGCGCCGCCGGGTGCGTTCGATGGTCGAACGGTTACTGGCCAGAGCGAGTTGCGGCAGGGCTGTCAGTTCCAGCAAGGCCCGCAGCGTGGCATCGAGGCCACCGCCTTCTCGCAGGTTTTCTTTGTAGGCTCGCGTCTCTGGCGCCGCTTCAACCTTGGACCACGTCGAGTATTTCGCCTCGGCGTTTTGTGCAAAGGCTGCGCTGCCAGACGAGCCACGAGCTACGCAGGCTGCAGCCATGAGGCAGCCTGCGAGCAGGCGGGTGGCGCAAGCAATCGCTGGCGGGCGAGGCAGAATGACCCAAAAGCCACGCCGCACGTGGGTTGGCCCAACAGAAAAAGTGGAAGGAGTGTTCATAAAAGTGATGGCCAGACGGTTGGACGCACGGAGCGGGCGTTCGCCGAATTATTTGGATTGAAACGGGTTCAGGTTCTCTTGAGGCATCTCTGGTTGGCCTGGACGATCCCGAATCGAACCCTTCGTGGTTTCTTCGGTGGGCGGCAGCGTGCCGATGTATTGGTTGATGCGAACCTGCGAATCGGCCGCAGTGGCTTTTTCAAACGACCCGTCTGCCCTCAGGAAAAGCATCTCAAAGGGTTCTGGTGGGGCGGGCGATGCTTTTGTTCGGGTGTCGGTGCGATCGTCTTGCCGGCCCCGCATATCAACCAGCACGTGGTTGGTGGCGATGTCTTCGCCCCGCACGCGGCTGTCGCCAGGTTTGTTGAGGGATTGATCGATGTTGGCCAAGCCGCCAACTTCTGTCACGAGGCTCCGCAGCGAGTAGGTGCCAGTTTGGCTATTGGGGGCCAGCACGAGCAGTTCGATCATGCCAGGCTTGAGCCGCTTCATGGCTTCCTTACGCAACGAACGCACCAGCATGGAGGTGGACTCTGGCACCACGACCGGCAGACTCACATTGCTCTGCGTGGAAACCAGCTTGGCAGCTTTTGCAAGGGTTGACTCTGAAAGATGCTGCGCTGCTAGGTTTAAGTTTGGATTCCAAATCGACAGCCTCACCCGGTAGCGATAGCTTTTTCCAGGCTCGACATTCATGTCCACAAACCGAAACAGCCGGTATTCGATCCCCTTATTTGTCGGGGAAGATTCTGGCGTTGGTTCGGGTGGGGTTTTGTGCTTGAGATAGCCGATAAACCACGGATGCATCGCCTGAGTTCCCCAGGCTTCGCCGGCGATCAACTGCGGCAGCGGAGCACAGTAGCTGCTCCCAGTACTTCCCAAAGCCGACGGGCTGCCAGCGACTGGAGCTGCCGCGGTAGATTCTGGAAGCAAAAAAATCGTCGGAGGATTCTCCTGTATGCCGGCCCACTCTTCTTGCGACTGCTTGGCGATTTGCTTCAAGTCCATTTTGTTCCACGCGTCTGGTTCGCCTGCTGCAGTCTCCGAACGCTCCACGAGGTAGTCGCTCCAGAGCGGTGAGTCTCGCTTGGGGTCTCGAAATCCGGCCGATTCAAACCGCTGACGGTATTCGCCC
>QWQH01000057.1 GCA_003670915.1 Planctomycetota bacterium
CGGGGTCTCTTTGCTCGCTTACGCCGGGGCGATCGGGCCAATTGAGAAAAGGGACTCATTGCGTGGTTGCGGTCCACGCTGCCCCGGCCTCTTGCGCATGCTGCACCATGCCTGCCCAAGCCTTGGAACCCCAGGTGCGGGGCCATCACAACAAAAGCAGGGCATTCAAAATGCTACGGGGCAGAAAGAGCAGGCCCGGTAGACTCTTCAACGGCACAAGAGCATAGACTGCTTACGAGAGCCGAACCGTACCGCCAACCTCGCAACACCTCCTATGGATTCGCTTCTTGCCGATATTCATTCACGCAACGATTGGCCGACTGGGCGCGTGCTTGTAATTGCCGCCACGTATAATGAACGCGAGAACATCGCGGCAGTGATCGAGAAGGTGCTTGCGATCAGCCCAGATTTGCAAGTGCTGGTCGTCGATGACAGTTCGCCCGACGGCACGGGCGAAATTGCCCTGCAGGCGGCGGAGAAGAATCCACGGGCGCATGTCTTGGTGCGTCGAGGCAGACGGGGATTGGGCAGTGCGATTTTAGAAGGTTTTTTAGTGGCCAAGTCGCGTGGGTTTGCCGTGGCAGTGAATATGGATTGCGATTTCAGCCACGATCCTGCCGATATTCCCCGCTTGCTCGCGGCGCTTGAGCCTGCTGGCGGACGGCCAGCGGATGTGGCCGTTGGTTCCAGACGCGTGCGGGGTGGACGAGTGGTTGGCTGGCCTTTGTCGCGGCACGTGGCGAGTTGGCTTGTCTGTTCGTTCACTCGCTTCGTGTTATGGGTGCCGGTGCGAGATGCATCAAGTGGCTTTCGGGCCGTGCGACTCAACGTGTTCGACAAGATTTCTGGGCCATTTTCGCAGGGCTATGCGTTCCAAGAGGATCTGCTCCATCGGATTCATCGCGTTGGAGGCAGGCTTGTGGAAGTGCCAGTTACGTTCACCGATCGCGAGCGGGGGAAGAGCAAAGCCGATTTTGCCGAAAGCATGCGGAGTATTGGCGAATTGCTGCAGCTGGCAAAAAAAACATGGCTTTGGTAAGGGCAGAGGCAGCCGTTATCGAAAGAGCGGCGGTGTTGGCTGTGGGGATGGGCCGAGCGTGGGTGAGACTGGCAGCGACATCTCGAGTTGCGGGGCCTTTTGAGCCTGCGGAACCGGGTTCGGATCGGGCTTCTCACCGAGGGCAACGGCCAGACTTTCACGGGCGTCTTTCATATTCGGTGCGATCGCAATCGCCTTGCGGAATTGCTCGATCGCCTTTTCCTTTTCGCCTTGCTTATAGAGCGTGACGCCGTAGTTATTGATCAGAGCGGCGTTGCCAGGCTCACGTGCAATGAGGTCTTTATACTTGTCGCCCGCTTCTCCAAACCGGCCGGCCGCTGCCAATGCGTTGGCTAGGTTTACTTGGATCGCTGGTACGTGCGGTGTGACACGGCAGGCTTCAGCAAACTCAACGATGGCATCGTTGAGCCGCCCCTTTGCAGAGAGCGCCGTGCCGAGATTGTTGTGGGTTTCGCCAAGATCTGGGCGGAGGCGGGTTGAATTCGTGAAGTGATAGAAGGCACCTTCCACGTCGCCTCGCGCAAATTTCTTGGCACCCAGCCGGTTGTGCGCCTGCCAGGCGTCGTGGTTGTAAATGAGCGTGTGCGTCCAGAGGGCGTCTTCGTTGGCCCATGCATTTGCGTAACGGAACGAAAGAAACCCCAACGCTCCGAGCAGGATGGCCGTGCCAGCGACGCATACGGGCTTTGCCGAATCCTCGATTTGCTTGTACCACAGCGAAGCAGCTGCCCCAAAGAGCGAGATGACTCCGATCATTGGCAGGTAAATAAAATGGTCGGCTGCCCACGTGATTCGCATGTAGGAGATTGTGATGAAGCCCAATACGGGCAGCACCATCAGCAGGAAAAATCCAAAGCCAAAGATCGCGTGCCGCCCCCACGTCTCGCGTTTTGACCACAGCCACGCAGCCGTGCCGAGGATCACAGGCCACGCTAAAAACTGCCAAAGCTTTGGCGGGTCAACCTCCCATCGGGGGTAGATTGGCAGCAGATGCACCGGCCAAACGATCGTCCAGAGATAGAACAGAATCAACATGCCGGATGTAGCAATTCGCGGCAGAACGCCCCCCACAAGGATCGTCTCCTGGCCAATGGCGCGGCCGTGTTGGTAGTAAATCGTGATGATGCCAAGGACCAGTGAGATCGCGAAAAATGGGGCTGAGCGAAGGATGTCTTGCCAAGCGATGCGGCCGCGTTTCCACCACGCATGAAGCAAGATCACAAGCGGCATCGTGACAACAGATGTTTTTGCGAACATCGCCAGCAGGAAAAAAAGCAACGAAAGCAGATAGAGTTGGGTCTGCTTGGCTGAATTGTGCGGGGCGTGCTGGTCGGGATCCAGTTCGGCATCTTGCTCGGCATCCTGTTCGACATAATAAATGGCCGACAGTAAAAAGAGCGAGAGCGAGAGCGTGTTTTTGAGTTCCGAAACCCATGCCACCGACTCGACGCACACCGGATGAATCGCGAAGATAACAGCGCTCAACCATGCCCCCGGTATTTTCATCCTCGTCAGCAGCAGCCAGAGCAAAAGCGATCCTGTAATGTGGAGCAGGATTGTGACCACATGGTAGCCGGTGGGGGTGGGGCCGAAGAACGGCCACTGCATCCAGAGCGCGGTGTAGGAGAGCGGGAAGTAGTCGGCGCCATCGGGATTAAACCAGAGTTTTGCGAGGCCCTGAAGCGATCCAGATTGCACGACGGGATTTTGCGTGAGGAGTTGATCGTCGTCCCAGAGCCAGTCCCCGTGATACGCGGGCGAATAAATCCACAGTCCTGCCAGAATGACGATGGCCGCCTTCACAAGGAAGGCGCGGCAGCGGTCTGCCCGGTCGGTTGGGTGAGTGCTCTCACTCTCGAACGCATCGGCTTCAAGGGCTGATTCCACCGATATCTGGCCGCGTGGTTCAAGCCCAGGCGGCCCGAGTGGCCGCCGCTGGCGCGTTGTTTTCCGAAAGTTCCCCATGACCTATCTGCTCGCAACCTGTTTTGAAAGGGAAAGTATCTGCAACTCATGAAGGCAATCGTGCCGTCGCCGCTCTTCTCGAATCATAACATGGTGATTGAATATGATCGATCCCACGTTAGATGCCATTGCGTTTCGGGAGCGGGTTTGGATTATTGCCCAGCACGCAAGCGGTGAGCTTCTGTTTTTTTGATGAGGCGCAGAAGATCGGCTGCGACGGGCAGTTCCATAGCCAAGGCCCGCACTCTGCCCTCAGGGTCGGCGAGTTTTGGATCCACCTGGATCGCTTTTTGAAGAGTCTCTCGAGCCTCCGCCTCGCGGCCCTGATCGTCCAAAATCAGCGACAGCATGGCCCATGCGTCGCCCCGCTGCTCTTTCGAGAGCCGGATCGCTTCCCGCATCGCCTTTTCGGCCTCGGGCAACCGGCCAACCTCGCGGAGTGCCTCGCCCAGACCGAAAGCCGCCGTGTAGGCCGCCGGGTTTTTTCGATACGTGTCTTCCCAAAGGGCCAGCGAGGTGGCCCATACTTTCTGCCGTTCAACGCAGGCCATGCTGAGCAGGGCGATAGCCCCCATGCAGCCGACGAGAGCGGCCTCGCGCATGCGCTCGCGTGACCGGAGCCACTGGCTGTCGAGCAAGAGGGCGATAGTAATCGCGACGCCGGCAAGTGGAAAATAAAGATAACGATCGGCCGCAGCGCGGTAGATCGGAATCAGATTCAACACCGGCAGCAGCGGCAGGAGCAAGATTGCCAAGGCCATCGCCATGCGTCGGTCGCTCCGCACAGCGCAGATTCCTGCGGCCACAAGAATCACGAGGATCGACAGTGCTCCAGGTAGCGGCAGATGCCGAATAGAGTAGAGCCCGTAGTCGGCGCAGAGGTTCACTGGGAAAAGAATGAGCTGCGCATAGAGGCAGAGTATTTGTGGCTCAATCATCATTGCTGCGGCGAGCGAACCGCCCGGATAGCCAGGCTTCGATTCAAAGATCGCAGACGGATGCGGCTCCAGTAAAAACCTGGCGGCAAGAAATCCAGCCACCAGCACGGTGCCGGATCCAATGGCCGCCAGCCAGAATCCGGCTGGCTCTTTGCGGCGAAAAGTTGCCCAATACATGCCCAGAATCAGCGGCGATACGATGCCCGATTCCTTGCTGGCAGCGGCAAGAAAACATCCCGCTGCGCAGGCGACAATCCGCCAGCCATCTGAGTTGGCTCTCGCTGCGTTGTGGGGCTCTGCTGCGTGGTGCCTCATCGCTATCGCAAGGGAGCCGAGCGAAAAAGTGACCACCAGGAGATCTTCGCGAAATGTCGGTTCGCACACGGCCTCGGTGACAACCGGGTGCACGGCAAAAAGAATCGCTGCCAGCATGCAGGAAAGGCCACCCTTTCCGACAATGCCCTGCATCACGATCCACACAAGCACGGTGTTGATCGCGTGTAAAACGATGCTGGTGAAATGGTAACCAAACGGTTCCTTTCCCCAGACCGCTGCATCGAGCATCAGCGATGCCAATTGGACGGGCCTGTTAAAGTCGAGTACGTCCATCCGCAGCACGCGAAGGCTGAGTACATCCAACCAGTGCCATGGGTTCAATAGAAATGGATCGGTAAGGATTTGCAGTCGGGCGTCGTATACAAATTGCGAAAAGAGCGTGGAAGAGAAGACAGCGATGGTGATGGCGGCGAGGATCGCGGCCTGTTGCCAAGGCTTGACGGCCATGGATTAGTCTTTCTCCAGCACAATGCAGGCCAGTTCGCCGGTGGCGTTTCGGAGTGGCGGCTTCGTGTAGCCCATTTCGAGCAACGAATCTTCGAGGGCTTTGCCACGGTCGGGGAAGCCATTGCGGTTGATATAGATTGCCGCGAAGCCCTTGTTTTTTATTTCAGCAACGGCGTCCTTGAAAGCCATTTTCCCCAAATCCTTCTGCCAGTCTTCGCGAGGGCGGCCCTTCATGGAGCCGAATGAATAGCGAAGGTTTTTGCTGTAGAGATACGGACGGAAGTGGTCGTACGGCGGCACTCCGGGCACTGGCGCTTCGGGAAATTCCATAATCGGCAGCTGAAAAACCATCGCCCGTTCTGGCAGTGCTGCCTCCATTGCGGCCACAAATTCTCGGTCGGCTTCCACTTGTCGAGCGATTGCGGCTGTGGCTGTAGCCGTTGGAGTTCTGGGAACCTGATCCCAGAGGATCACGCAACACAGAGCCCCTGCGGCGGCATAAGCAGCCAACGGGAGCGAGCCACTGGGTTTGTGTGAGGCTGTTTCTCGCTGGAGAGCGGTGAGCCTTTGGGCCGCATACATCAGTGCGATCGCGAGGATCACAACGCTATAGCGGCAGCCGGTCCGAAAGAGCGTGAAGCCCAGCGAGCCGAGGATGGCGTTGAATCCACCGGTCGAGAAAAAAAGCACGATCCAGAGGACCTGCCAAGCCTCCATCGGAATCGAATCAGCCCGGCGTCGCACAACGTCCGCGATGGCTGTTCCGACCAGCAACGCCAGTGCTGCCAGTCCGACAAATCCAAGATACGAGCCCTCGTCCTGCAGCGGCGCGGCCGCGCGGTGGGCGGCGGCGAAGTCGGCCAGCATGTGCGAATGGTGGGTGATGGGCGGGATGACCATATCCACGATTTTGAGGCCATAGATTTCGAGCCACTTGTATTCCCGCACCAGGGCACCGGTGTTGGGACCGTGGACAGCGCGGTACGTCCACGTGTCGAAGTTCATCAGCGCGAAGGCACAAGCGGCGGCGCCGATAACGGCAAGGGACGACTTGAAAGCTGGCCAGGAGCGGTTGTGGCAGAAGAGGATGATCGCGCCTAAGAGCGTGAGTTGGCAGAGGATATTGGTGTAGTACGGACTTTGCAGGCCAGTCAGAAAGCCAACACCCACTGCAAACCAAAATCGCGGCGATCGCGGCGTCGTTCCAGGCTCACAGGATGCCCACCGCCAGACCGGCAAAAAGAGGGGGACGTGCCAGATATATTCGGTCGTGAGATGGAAGGGGGACTGCGCAAAAATAAATGGGGCGAGCCCGAACGCGAGTGCCGCCACAAACGCCCAGACCGTCGAACAGTCAGAGAATCGGGCCACTCCATAAAATGTGATCGCCGCCAGCAGATTGCCAAGTA
>QWQH01000135.1 GCA_003670915.1 Planctomycetota bacterium
GGAGCGTACAAGTTTACACGAAAGCCCGACGGCGAGGTGTTGGCGATGGGTCGGATCGAAGAGATTCACCGTCGTCTTCCCAACTGTCATTTGGTGATGCACGGATCGTCGAGCGTACCGCAGGAACTGCAAGACATTATCAACCGCTTTGGCGGAAAGATGCCGCAGACGTGGGGCGTGCCCGTGGAGGAAATTCAGCGAGGCATCAAGCATGGTGTGCGCAAGATCAATGTCGACACCGACAACCGCATGGCGATCACGTCTGCCATTCGCAAGGTGCTCTGGGAGCATCCCGATCAATTCGATCCGCGCGACTACATGAAGCCCGCTCGCGATGCGATGAAGAAGGTCTGCGCGGAGCGGATGGTGCAATTTGGTCAGGCTGGCAACGCCCGCAAGGTGCCGGTGGTTTCGCTGGAAGCCATGGCAAAACGCTACGCCCACGCATAGGCCACAGACGCCTCGCAGTGCAGGAGGGCGTGGGGCGTTGGCAACGCTGTTTGGAATCCCGTTTTAAGACGCGGAAACACGCGTTGCGTGGGTTTTCCAGTCGGCCTATAGTCCCGACCCGCTCGCGGCCAGGGATGCCCTTGGAAATCCATGAATGGCATGGGTGCGAGGGACCCTGCGGGACCACCGCTCATGGACGACGCTATGGAACTGCGCACACCTCCCCCCAATCGTTTGGCCGATGCCGACGTGCTAGCCCATGGCCGGGAAATTCTTCGCTCAGAAGCACAGGCCATTTTGCAGGCAGCCGAAACACTCGACGCATCGTTCTGCCGCGCGGTGGAAATGATCAAGGCCTGTACAGGTAGCGTGGTGGTGACTGGGATGGGCAAGGCGGGGCTGGTCGCCAGAAAGATCTCTGCCACGCTCGCCTCAACAGGAACACCGAGTCACTTTCTGCATCCGGCGGAAGCGTTGCACGGCGACTTGGGCGCCCTACGACGCGATGATATTGTGCTCGCGATGTCGCAGTCGGGCGAAACCGAGGAGATCACCCGATTGCTGCCACACATAGGAGCGAGGCAGATCAAAATCATTGCAATTACAGGCCGGGCACAAAGTACGCTGGGCCGAGCGGCGGACGTTGTTGTGGCGACGGGCAATGTGTCGGAGGCTTGCAGTATCGGACTGGCGCCCAGCACGAGCACAACACTCTTGCTCTCCCTCGGCGATAGCGTGGCGCTGGTCACAAGCGCGATGCGGCAATTCACGCCACAAGACTTTGCCGACCGACACCCTGGTGGCACGCTGGGCCGACAGTTGACATCGGTCGAGGATGCTATGCGACCGGTGGGGCAGTGCCGCACCGCCAGTCCGTGCGATACCGTGCGGGCTGTCTTCGCTCGCCCACTGCCTGTCCGTCGCACAGGAGCCGTCATGATTATTGACAAGACAGGCTGCCTCACCGGCATTTTTACCGACAGTGATTTGGCTCGTCTCTTCGAGCATCGCAACGACGCGGCCCTCGACGCACCGATTGACGCCGTCATGACTCGCCAGCCGACGACGATTGTGGCTGGCACGTGCCTGCGGGATGCCGTAATGATTATGGAAGTTCGGCGGCTGAGCGAATTGCCGGTGGTGGATCGTGAAGGTCGACCCGTTGGCCTTTTGGACATTGTGGATATGGTGGGGATGGTGCCTGCCACAATGCTTGAGATTCCACTCGAATTACCCGGTGCCGCAGCCGCTTAGGCCGAGGCCCACAGGAAGACCCTCATGGCCGCTGCACCAACGACCAACCATACCAAACAGCATGAACAGACGGCTGCATCGCAGTCTTTGCAGGAGCGATTCGCTCGCGTGCAATTGCTGCTCTTAGACGTGGATGGAGTGCTCACCGACGGCAGCGTAACGTGGGTAAGTGAGGGAGTCGAACAGAAAACGTTTCACACGCGCGACGGTTTGGGAATCCGACTCTGGCAGCGGGCTGGCGGCAGTGTTGGAATCGTGACCGGTCGATCGAGCCGCGCGGTGCAATGCCGTGCCGAAGAACTTGGGATCGCAATGGTACGGCAGGGCGTCGATGACAAACTGGCGGAAGCCGAAGCGATCCTGACCGAATGTGGGCTTTCGTGGGAACAGGTTGCATTTATTGGCGACGACCTACCCGACCTGCCCGTCGTGCTGCGATGTGGGCTAGGCGTGGCGGTGGCTGATGCCTGCGCAGAAGTGGCGGCAGCGGCGGTCATCGTGACGCGATTGCCCGGCGGACGCGGTGCGGTGCGAGAGGTGATCGAGCAGATGCTTCGCGCAAGAGGCAGTTGGGACTCGATCGTGCATCAGTATGCCGCTGTCCGAGCGTAATTTTTATCACCCGCGAGCATCATTCCATGGAACATCGCCTTGGACGCACGCTGCGAGTGTTTCTCGTGGTGCTCTCGGCGGCCGGTTTTTACAGGCTCGCCGTGGTGCCGTGGGTGGAGCCGCGGATACACGATGTGGGAGCGTCGCTGGAGCCGACTCCGGAGGAGGCTGCATTGATTCGATCCCGAGCCGATCGCCGGCTTGCAGTTCTGGGCGATGTGTTTCCGGCTGGCTCGTGGGAACGCGAAGATCCCATCGTGCTGGAGAGCCGACAGATGCGACTGCTCTTCAAACAGTACCACTCGCTCCCTGATGGGCGAGTAAACCTCGTGCCATGCACGCTTGTCATTCTGCCAGACAACAACCGCACGCCCGACTCGCAGTCGGCTGGCCGGACGATTGTGCTGCGAGCACCTCAAGGCGCTGTGCTCGAATTCGACGAACCGCTCGATTTGCGGCAGGGCCGGCTGGCGAAACTCATCGGTGGCAGTTTGCGTGGGCAGGTGACGATTCGCGGCACGCCAAGCGCTGAGGGGGCAGACGACGATATCGAGATTGCCACTCGGGATGTGGAGCTTGAGGCCTTGGAGATTCGCACAGACGAGATGGTCCAGTTTCGCTACGGCCGCTCCAGCGGCAGCGGCAGGGCAATGGTGGCTCAATTGCTCCCCCGCGCCGGTCCGGCTGATCAGGGTCCAAATATCGGCGGCGTGGATTCGATTCGACTGGATCGGGATGTGCGGATGCGTCTGGAGGGTTTTGCCGGCAGCCTTCTGCCTGGACAGGAGCCCGTTCCTCCACAGGCGGCTTCTCCCGCAGAGTCCACCGGCTCACTGGCCCCCGCAGAAGCGCCGGTACTGGTGAGCTGCCGAGGGAGTCTCTGCATGAACATGGCTGCCAATATGATTACGTTTGAGGATCATGTGGACGTGGTACGCACCGTTCCGGGCGGTTCGACGGACCAGATAGCGTGCGAACTGCTTTCGATTCTGCTGGGGCGCGTGGAGGATCCTGCTGCTGCAAGTGCGGTAGGAGGAGACGTTCGCGGCGGGCTCAAGCCGTTGGAAATTCAGGCCAAGGGCACGCCGGTGGTGGCACGCAGCAGCGGAGCAGGGATGGAGGCGCGAGGCACTCGACTGGGCTACGAGATTGCCACGCGACGTATTCTGCTGGATGGCGATGGACCCGTATCGTTGATTGTGCAGGGCACAGAAATGGAAGCTCGATCGATCGATTATTGCCCCGGGCCACCGGGCGATCCAGGCTCCCTCATGGCTGTGGGCCCGGGCTGGCTCAAGACCAAGTCAGCAGGATCTCCTCCCCTCGAGGCACGCTGGCAGAAGTGGCTGCGGATGCGGCCCGATGGCAATGGTCATGTGGCTTCGCTGGCCGGTGCCGCCGAGATTACGATTGAGTCGCAGGGACGGCTCAGCGCGTCGGAAGTGCACCTCTGGCTGGATATTGCCCCCGAATCTCAAACGATTCCATCGCCGCAGGCTGTTGGCCCGAATCTATCGGGTGTGAAGCCGTCTCGCATGCTGGCTCGAGGCATGGTTGAGATCGATGTCGAACAACTCACTGCCCGCACCGATCGCATGGAGCTTTGGTTCCGCCACCCGGTCGCTCCTACAGCCGTGGCCGTTGGAGCGCCAGCCTCGCCATCCGCATTGCCAGGAGTGGCTGCCCCAACGCCAGAAAAATCAGCGCCACCAAAACCAGTGAAAGAAAAGCAGGCCTTGCCCACGCATGGCCGGTTCGTAGCCACCGGCGCTCTGGTGCGCGGGATGGTGAGCATGTCGCCACACAATAATCAGCTGGAAGAAATTTCTCTCGAAGGGCAGGTGCATCTGCTCGAAGAATCGCGTGCCACTGTGTCCCAGACTCCCATACAGCCTGGCACGACAGTGCCGGTGGCCGATAAGCCAGCCGAGGCATCGTTGGAGATTCATGGGGATCAGTTGCAACTCACACGCGCAACGCGATTCGATGCCCGCGCAATCGTGTCGGGGAAGCCTGCCAAAGTGAAAGCCAGAGGCATCGATCTGGAGGGGCCTCTGGTAGAGTTTGATCGCGGACGCAATCGCCTCACGGTGGAGGGAGCCGGTCGGCTCTCGCTGCCGATCGCCAACGGCATGAATGGTCTCGAATCGTTGGGCGGGGCTGGCTTGGGCTCATCCCCATCGGCACGCGCGCCTGTGCAGAATGCAGGCGGGCCGCCTGGCACACTGGATGTGACGTGGCAAGGACGTATGGATTTTGACGGACTCACAGCTCGGTTTATCGATAGGGTCGTCACCACCAGCGGTGCCACGACGCTCCGCGCCGGATCGCTCGACGCCATTTTCAGCCAACAGATCGCTTTTAGTGCCGAAGGCATGCAGCGAGGTAATCAGCGGGCCGATATTGCTCGTATTGCCTGCGGATCCGGCGTGCGGATTCAGAGTGAGTCGATCGGAGAAGATGGTTCAAAATCGGCGGAAAACCTCTTTGTTCGGGATCTGCTTTTTGACCGTGCAACCGGAGGAGTGTCTGGAAGTGGTCCGGGAAGGCTGACCAGCACTCGCTTCGGACAATCGCCAGGATTATCGATGCCGGCGGGTCCACAGGGGGCCACCACGCAACCGGCAGCACCAACGCCCAGGCCCGATGAGTTGACGTATCTGGGAGTTGATTTCCAAAGGGGGATGCGAGGCAATATCAACCAACGCACGATGGAATTTCATCAGCGAGTCGAAGCCATTTGGGGGCCGGTGGCTGGCTGGGGCGACACGCTTGATCCCCACGCGCCCGGCGGCCTCCCGCCCCGTGCTATCGGCATCACCAGCGATGGTCTTGGCGTGGCGCAGACGCCGCAGGCGCCCGGGCATCGGCGCAGTTCGATGGAGTTGATTGCTGTCGGAAACGTGCTTGTGGAAGGGGATTCTTTCACGGCCAGAAGTGCGAGACTCAGCTGGAGCGAAGCCAAAGACCTTCTCGTATTTGAAGGGGATGGCCGGAGTGATGCCCAGCTTTTTCGACAGGTCAAGCTGGGCGCGCCGACGTCCAGTGCATCTGCCGGCAAGATTCTCTATTGGCGAACGCTGAACCAGGTCGAAGTCAACGATGCCCGGTATTTAGATTTTGATCAATTCGGTGCAAGCATGCCTGGCAAGGGGGCTACTGCCCCACCGCCGGCGAACGTACGGGCAACCCGGCACGGGCAACCCAGGTCCGCGAATGCGCCTGAAGATCCTCGGTGAGCCATCGAAGGTGATTCTGCCTTAGGCGATGCGACGAGATTCCTTCTCAAAAGCTTCGATCACAAATCGAATCGCCTCGGGAGCCATCCGGTTGCAGAAATCAATGCCATGGTCGCCGCTGCTGGATTCCAGAATGGCGATGTGCGGAATCCCAAGTGCATTGAGCTTGCTGTGCAGGCGCACCGATCCATCATGCCACTGAGCGTCGGCGGGATCACTGGCAAACCACTGATGCCGAGGCCAGTTGAGCGGATGCACATGCAGGATGACCGTGTCCTGCCTGGCCCGTTCCACGTCGCCGTAGAGGTCCCAGAGCGAATCAAAGAGATCGCCGCCGTCCTGCATTGACAGATGAAAATCGACGGCTGGCGCAATGGCTGCTGCCACAGGGAAAATCGCCGGATGCCGGTACGCCAGACGCAGTGCCCCTTGCCCGCCCATCCCCTCGCCGACCAAGGCGATGCCAGGTGCTTTCACGCCAAAGCGTCGCTCGATTTCCATGCTGACACGGTGCACGACAAATCGCTCTGGAGAGATGCTGGGGTCAAAGGCCGGCACAACCGCGTCGATCCACCACGACCTTCCGGCGCGCGGGCACAGAGCCGGGATCTTGGCCGCTTCGATGCAACCGCACAGGCCGATCGATTCCTGAAGCGTTTGCTCCCGCGCCCCATGGAGGTAGACGATCGCCCGTCCGCCCGGAGCATCGGGTGGATCATAAAGCTCGCACGAATGGCCATCGAGTAAAATCGTCGACCAGTACGGCCGCTGCGGTGGCGAAGTCATGGAAGGAGCCTGTGTGCGTGCATGCTCTTTGGCTGAGAGGAAGGAAAGGAGTCTACCGTACGTTTCGCACAGTGCATCCCCGATGGGGATTCCGGTGGGGCCCCGTGATTGTTTGATGTGCCAACACTTTCGGTTCCGCGTGTGGCCACGCACCGGCTAACAAGAGGAACGTGCCCATTGGGCATCGGTGCGGATGCGTTCTGACTCCCCAACAGACGCTACACTCGTACGACGATCCACAGTCGTCCCAGTCAGATGAATCACCCCACTGCCATTCGGCGTTCAAAGAACTGATGCGTATTCTTCTGACTGCCGAGCAGCTCGCTGAAGGCATTGACCGTCTGGCAGACGCCGTCCGAAGCGAAAGAGCGGTACGGCCGCTTACAGTCGTCGGCGTGCTGACCGGCAGCATCGTACTCGTGGCCGATTTGATCCGGCGGCTAGACGGTCCTGTGCGGCTGAGCATGGTGTGGGCCAGCAGCTACCGCGGCACATCCACGACCGCAGGCAGTCTGGAAATGCGGCTCGACCTGCTTCCCGACCTGACCGGTCAGGAGGTGCTTCTTGTCGACGATATTTTCGATACAGGCCGCACATTGGAGGCGATCGTCGACGCATTGGGCCGCCGCGGTGCGGCCAGAGTGCGGTCGCTTGTGCTGCTGCGGAAGAGCGGCCGCGCCGAGGTGGCGATTCAGCCCGATTTTGTCGGATTCGACATTCCCGATGTGTTCGTTGTCGGGTATGGTCTGGACTACAACGGTTCGTATCGGCATCTGCCACACGTGGCCTCGCTCGATCCATCCGACATTGCCGCTGTCCATCGCATCCATGAATCCGGTGGCCCCCAGTGAACTCCAGACCTGTGAACCCAAAATCAATTCTGATGGTGTGCCGAGGCTTGGACCCAGTTGGCACTGGCAGGCAACTGGAACTCCTTGCGGCAGGATTCCGCGCAGCCCAATGGGATGTGCACGTGGCTGTCACGACGGGCACGGGGAACGTTCCCATAAGGCTGGCGCAGGCGGGCTTTTCGGTCTATCCAATCGGGAGTCGCCCTCGGGTGGATTGTGCAGCCGCCGCGAAGCTCCTGCAGTTGGTCCAGCGGATCGACCCGGCCGTCATCCATGCGTGGGGGCGTTCGCAGGCGAGGCTTGTGTGTGGTGTGCGAACTCTGCTGCCACGTCCTCGCGTGGTGTGTCATCTGGCATTGGGGCCACGGGGTGCATTGACCGGCTGGCTCCTGCGACGAGCCGATCGCGTGATTGCCGTATCGGATGGTGTGGGCAGGCACTGCAAGGCGATGGGCGTGGATGCCGCACGCATCGACGTCATTCCGCCTGGAATTCTGCCAGCGGGGATTGCACCAGAACCCCACTTGGGGCTTTCGCGAGAGGCGATTGCCCAGCGATTGGGCTTGCCCGCAAGGAGCCCGTGGACGCTGTGTGTTGCGCCACTGGTTGCCCAAGCGAGGCTGGATCGACTGCTTTGGGCAATCGATCAACTCGACGTTGTGCATCGGGGCGTGGAGCACGTGCTGGTGGGTGATGGCCCACTGCGAGCCAGGATAGCAAGGCGTGCTCGCGTGCAGCAAATTTCACAACGGCTGCACGTGTTGCCTCACTGCGACTGCCTGCCCGACCTTCTTTCGCAGGTGCGGTTGGTGTGGCAGTCGGGCAACGTGGCTTACGGTGGCGCCCTCTTGGATGCGATGGCGTGTGGTATTGCGACACTGGCCGTGGACAGCGACGCGGCTAGGCAGTTGATCGCGGATCAGGAAACGGGTCGCATCGTGTCCGCCGACCCGGAGAGTGAATTGCCGCGACGGGCGTTGAGCATGATCGAGGACGACTCTCTGGCGGCCCGGTATGGGGCGGCGGCTTACGCCCGCGTGCACGAATATTTTTCAACCTCGCAGTCGATCCCACGGCACATCGCAGCGGTCCAGCAGTCGCTGGAAACATCGTGAGGCGGCCACGTGCCGCGACTCAGCCAGAGGCCTACTCCCTGTCCAGCGTCACTGCCAGTGTGCGGCCGCGGGGCGTGGCGCGCACGTCTCCTCCTTCGCTCACCAGTACACCGGCCTTATAGACTCGGGCCGGCATCGCAAACATCTGCGATAAGTCGCCGTTCGGCCTGTAGATCGCGATGTCGGCGTCGGCCCCCACCCCCAGATGCCCTTTGTGGGGGAGGCCTGCAATCCGTGCGGGTGCTGCTCGAGTGATGATGCAGAGTTCTTGCAGCGAATATTCGCGTCGGATACCCGCCAAGGGGCTGCGTTTTCGCACGGTCGGATGAATTCTCGCGAAGGCTTCCCGGCGAAATGCTTCGTCGCCGAGCAGACGCATCAGGAGCGGATAGGCGGTGAAGTGTGCGCCGTTTGGATGATCGGTGGAGAGGGCAATCCGCCATGGATCGCTGGCCGTTAAAAACCACTCCAGCCCGATCGCCCACTGCCACGCGTGCACAAGGCTTCGCTCGCGATAGGCAATCGGCAGCACGCCGCAGCCCCCTTCTAACGATAGATCGTGCGACATCCACGGCACCCCTGTGGCGTGTGCCACATGCTCGGCGGCAGCAGAGTCGCCTGTCATCGCCACGGTGCTACCGAAGAGCACTTGCCCGACGTCCAGCGAGAGTTCGTCATGTGCGTTGAACCATTCGACGAGAGGGGCCACGCCCGAGCCGAACGTGTCGGGATCGAGTTGGCCGCCGGTATAGCTGTGGAATTGCACGTGCGCAAGGTGCGCTGGAATCCCGTCGAATGTGCGCATCGTCTCGAGCATCGTGCGCCAGTTGCCCGGTAGACCGAGATTAGCCGTATGCACGTGCAGTGGATGCGGCAACCCAATGGCCTGTACGGCAAGGGCCAGCCGGCTGAGAATATGACGGGGAGTCAGCGACTCATTGGGAAGCGATGCATCCAGATCGTGATGGTCGCCTCGGCGGCCGTGCTTCCAGAAAGCCGGTCCCCCTGGGTTGGCCACCTTGACAGCCCAGCCCCCGCCGCTGCCAATCGACTGCGATAGAAGCCGCTCCACGGCCCGGTCATCCCGCGCAGCAAGCGCGCTCAGGACAGCGGCATCGTCGGCCGCCAATAGATAGATGCCTTTGTCCAGAATCGGAAGATCGCCTAACTCCATGTGGGCAGCAGACGCAGCTCCGGTGGCAATGGCCGCATCGAAGACAGTCGTATAGCCAAGCGATGCATAGAGAGCGCCGGTGGAATGGATCGTTGGCACAGCCGCAGGCCGGCTCCGCGAGAGTTGCGGCGAGATCCGACGGCCCGCGTTGACCTTCGGCCCGGCAATATGGCTGTGCAGATCCACACCCCCAGGCATCACCACAAGGCCCGTGGCATCGATGCGGTTGAAACGCGAGGCATCGATGGGCTTGGCGATGATCCTGCCACCTTGGATCCAGATGTCGTCCACAATGCCGTCGCGGCCATTGGCAGGATCGTGGATTGTGCCGCCGACAACCACATAGGGCGCATGCATACCAAGCATCGTCTCTGGAGAAAGTATTGGAGGTTGTGGGGACGCAGTTCTCCCCCCTCCGCTCCACGCAGGCGACCGCGGCGTGGCTGCGTCGGCAAAGCGATGGAGGCAGTCTCGCAGGGCAGTCAGAACGGTATCCATGGACGGCACCGACAACGAATCGATCTGGTGGGTCACCGGTATGCGACGGCCATCTTCGCGGAGCATTGTGCCCGATACGGCCAGCATCATGCTGGCACAGCGAATTTGAATCGTTGGAGGCCAAATTCCTGTGGAGGTGCATGCATCGCTTACTCGCACGACGGCGATTGCCTCTTTCTTGGCAGCAATGGCATGCTCCAGAGTTTCGGAGAGTGGGCCCACGGCGAGCACGCAATCGATCTCGCCCCGCTGGATGAGTTGCTCCGCAGCAGCTTCCCCGGGCAAAAATGTCGACCCCGTGCGGTCGGCCTTGGAAATCCCGCCTGCCGCGCCGTACCGCCACGTGCAGTGGGCAGCGACTCCAGCAACATTGCCACCACAGGCATTGATTCCATCGCCCAGCGGGATTTGAAACGCAGGTTTGGAATGCGCAATGGCACGCACTAGATGGACCATGCTCCAAGCTTCCAGCCCGACCGGATCGGCAGCATCGGCCGTTATGATCGCCACGCACGTCGCAGCGGCGATCGCATCATGCAACTCGTGCAGCGAGGCACACACCTGCGACAGTGAATGAGAAAGCGGTGCATGCCCGAGAACGTTGGCATGCACCAAGCGGGCGGCCTCTACGGCCACGCCCCGGGCCATGGGGAGATGGCGGTGCGATGCGCTTGACGGCAGCACAGCGAAAGGCCCAATGGCGAACGTGCGGGCCTGTGCGGGCGCGACGAACCGCTCTAAAAACCGTGGGTGTGTAGCTGTCGGATCGCAGAACCAAAAAACCACCAGATCCGCCCGGTCGCGGAGTTCTTCCCATGCGGCGGTCACTTCGCCAACTCTGGCGATCGTGGGCCCGGCGGCACGCGAGGATTCCGCGAGCCCGGCATCCACGGCCGCCCCGAGCGATTCAGCGATGTCGCACGCCATTGCGATGGCTTCGAGCGTAGCGGCCCTCAGTCCTGTGACGAGCACTCGCTTGGCACCAGCTAGGGCTTCTGCGGCCCGAGCAATCGCTGGTTCCGATGCCATCGGCCGCCCATGTTCCCAAGCGTCTGGAGCGTCGGTGAGAGCCGACTGCTGGGCTGTGTCGAATGCGGCTTGCCCATGCTCACAGGCGTTTTCAACACGGGAGCTTTGAGAGACGTTGGCGGGGCCGCTCTCCTTTGCAGTGCTGCCTTTTGTGGCGACCGCCAAAGGCAGCACCACGATGTCATCGCAGAGCATCGGGCAGGCCGTGCAGACACCCCGCGATCGAGCGGCCGCATCGGCATTGGGGCGACCCTTCATCACGGCTTTGGCAGCACCCAGATATTGCGGTATCGCACCGGACTACCGTGGTTTTGCAGGTGCAGTGGGCCGATATTTTTTTCGTTTGATTGCGTACCGCCCGGCGTAATTTTCTGGATTTCAACGTTGTCTTGAATCAAAACGCCGTTGTGCCGTACGCTTATCCGAGGGTGAGACACTTTTCTATCGCCCTCAAATTGAGGTGCCGTAAAATCGATGTCGTAGGTCTGCCACTCCAGCGGCGGCAGACACATATTGACGCTCGGCGCGGCCACCGAATAGACGCCACCGCATTCATTATTTTCTCCCTTGAGCCCAAAGCTGTCGAGCATCTGCACTTCGTAAGCACCTTGCAAGTAGGCGCCGCTGTTACCACGGCCTTGCCCACGGTCTTTGGGTTGGTAGGGAAGACGAAACTCGATGTGCCAGAATGAGTCTCCGAAGCTATCTTTCGAAGTAACGCCCTCCATCAGCAGGCCATCGTCGGCCACGCGGCCATCGAGGAGCTTGGACGTGTCGGGCGGGGAGGTGGCGGCCATGCCGTCGAAGATTACCACGGCGTTCTTGGGGGGGGCTTGCCCGAGCGTCGGGCTCTTGCGGTTCACACGCGAGAGCTTGGCGATTTCGGTTCCGCTGTCTGACACGACTACGATCGCGCCATCTCGAATTTCGGCTTGGCGAGTGACGCCACCCCAATCGACTCCGGTGAGCTTCACGCGGGCATCCTTTCGTTCTCCTTCGCGGGAGCCTCCGCCTGTGATTGTGTTGGGGGGAGTCCAGCCGTCGCCTGGCAATCCACCCGGGTAGGCCACGGCCATAAACTTTCCGTCACCCATGGCCACCACCTGCACGCCGAATCGGACGGCTTGGCCATCGTGGGTGATGTCGCCGACATACTCGCCTTGAAACGGAAAGTCTGCGTCGGTCTTCTGGGGATCACTGGACGCTGGGTTGGCGGAGTGTGCGAAAGTGGCCAGAAGGGCCAACAGGATACCGAGTGCGAATCGCGGGCAGGTGGGGTTGCCGTGCATGTTGAACAAACTCCAAGGGGATGTCGCTTCAGTATGCACCACACCGGCCGGCTCGTTCAACGGCTGCCCATCCGCGGCACCGCATGTTGCTCTAGCCTCCGGCCGAACTCCGTAAGGCTTCTGGCTTGGCAAACACCAGCCGGCCAGCCGTGGTTTGAAGTGTGCTCGTCACGCTCACGTTGACCATGCGACCAATCTGGTCGCGGCCCCCTTCCACTACGATCATCGTGCCGTCATCCAGATACCCAACGGCCTGGCCTGCTTCTTCGCCCGACTTGAGGAGCCGCACATCCAGCAAGTCGCCCGGCGTGAACGTGGGTTTGAGGGCCACGGCGATGTCGTTGATGTTGATCGCCGGCACGGCTCGCAATGCCGCAAGCTTGACCGTGTTGGGGTCGTTGGTGACGATCCTCCCACCCAATCGGCTGGCCATCTCCACCATGCGGGATTCTGACGGCACCTGAGCGTCAGGTGTGTCTTTGGCTTGCGCCACCTCGATATGGATCTCAGGGCTGGCCCGCAGGCGGCTGAGAATGTCCAGCCCGCGGCGACCCCTCAGCCGTCGCTGTTTATCAGATGAATCGGCAGCCGATTGCAGTTCGTCCACGATAAACGAGGGCACCACAAACCGGCTCTCGAAGATCCCTGATGTGGCGAGGTCGGCGATCCGACCGTCCACGATGGCACTGGTATCCAGTAGATTTGGGCGTAGCCCCTGCACATTCCTGGCAAACTCCACGTAGGGAATGAGGAACCGAAAATCGCTTCGCGTCTGAAGGAGCAGGCTGGTGCATACATAGCAGAGGATCATTCCCAGAATCAGCGGCAGCCAGACCAGAACCGGGCTGCGTGGATTGGTAGGCAGGATTGGTGTGAGTGCAAGGATCGCGATGTAGGTGAGAAAAGCCCCGACGATCAGGCCGAAATAAATAGCAGTGATCACGGTGAGATCTTTTGAACGGATGGACGCATCGATGCCAATGATTACTAGCGGCAGGAAGACCATTCCCCCGAGAACTGCCCACGGTATCCATTCGGCCGCTTCACGCAGAAAGGGAGAATTAAAGATGAGAACAGCAATGCCCACCGATACAGCGAGAAACACTGTGCGCAGAATGCTGAGGGCCATAATTTTCCCCAAGAAACTCAATCGAGATCGAATGACTTCCCTAACTATACCGTATATCCGTGGGTCAGCGAAGGACCACGATTGTTTTTAGGAGGGCCCCGCACAGGCCTTCTCGGGGCAGGGCGGTTCGTTCAGCCGACGTGCGACAAGAGATCTGAAAGCGTGTCTAAGCAGCGTGTGTGGCTCAGGTTCGGCGAAATCATTTGAATCCGATCGGCTCGGCGATGCAGCCACCAGTCGCCGCCACTGCCCTGTAACGCCAGCACGAGCCGACATTCTGCGGGCCTCAGGAATCGTCCGTTTCCAGGTCGAATCACGATGTCAATTTCACAGGGCTCGCCTGGGCGCGCATGGCGAGCGCCTGCCAGCAGGTGGGCGAGTGGGCCGCCCAGAGCCGTGGTGCGAAGATCGTCCGGCAGTCCCCACAGCACGGACTCGACCGGACGAGGAACGAGGCCTTGCCGGCAGAACGCGAGCCGTCCGCGCCGCAAAAAATAAGTGACATTGGCGCCGTCTCGCCAGCGGGCTGTGGCCGAAGGATCGCTGGGATGCCAGACGTGCAGCGAGAACGTGCGATCCAGAATTGATTCCAGCCGAACGCCACTGCTGCGCAGCCGCAGGCCAAGGTCGTCGTCTTCCTGGCCCCAGCCTACGAACCGCTCGTCGAAACCGTTGACGCGTTGGAAATCAGCTCGCCAGACGCCAAAGTTGCCGCCTGCAAGCCGAGGTTTCGAGGGATGTCGCACCAGCGAGTGCCACGCGGCTTTGCGGTGGCGTTGTGCCAACAGACGGCGTTCGGCCCGGGGCGCAAGTGACACCAGATCGATCGCTCCAAGCCTGCCCGGAACGAGAGACGACAGAGCTTCTTTGGGGAGCCTTGCGCAGTATCCCAACTGCGCCGTGCCAGGCCGCCGTCGGCCGAGGTAGGCCGCCACGTGATCCCGAGGCAGGATGCAATCGCCGTCCAAAAAAAGCAGGAAGTCACCGGTGGCTATCCGTGCCCCGCGGTTACGAACCTGAGCCAAGCGAAAGCCGTCGTGGGGCTGCGTGATCAACCGGACGGGGAAGGGAGCCGTTGCGGCATACGCAGCCACGATGGCGGGGGTTTCGTCGGTGGAGCCGTCATCGGTCACGATCACTTCCATGTGTCCCGCGACGTGCTGCTGCAACACAATCGATTCCAGCACCAGCGACAGATGCCGTGGCTTCTGGTAGGTGTTGACGATCAGCGAAAGAGTTGGAATGGAGTTGGTCATCCCAGGAGACTCCGTACAACCTCGGCGGCACTGGAGGCTTTCAGCACGCACGTCGCATGCGCAATCGCAGTCGAGCGGTAGTGTTTGGCATGCCTGGATACTTCCCGCAAGGCTCCCACAACGTCTGCTGGTGAGTCGATCACAACCCCCACCGCGCCGACCGGTAGCGGGCCCGAGCACCGGATGCAGCGAATCTGGATTGCACGAGGCAGAGCCGTTGCGGCCCCGCAGACGGGCGCACAGGTCAGCCGCACGCCGCCGTTCGCGGCCATGCAATGCGGCGGCTCAATGGGGCATAAAACGGTCGCAGGTCGGCCGTCTGGGTCGGCAGCCATAACCGTGGCAGGGGCTGTCGAGCCTACCTCCAGTGCCACTCGCAGCGCCGCCTCGTGCAGACTGTTGCGACCAGTCGTCTGCCAGGTGATATCGATGGCCAGAGCTACGCTGTCGCCGGTATTTCCCACCAGCAGATCGGGAGGCGGTTGAACATTGATCGAAAGCGGTTGGGCAGCTTCGATGCGATTCAGGCTCATCTGATAAAGGGTGCGCTGTCGCGAACGCGCCAGTACTGCTTCGGCGTGAGCCCGCAGCGGTTCGGCCAACTGTCGGCCCATCCAGCCGCCCCCTGTCACGATCGGCACAACGCCCGCCGCCAACGCCTCCAAGAGCATTCCAGAGCAGCGCGCGCGGTAGCGATCCTGATCGTAGGGAAGCAGCATTACGTCGGCGGCGGAGAGTTCGCGGGCATAGGCATCGGCATCCAGCGGGCCTCGAATCAGCTCGACGTTTGCCGCACGGGTGCATGCAGGCAGCGGCGTTGCGTTTGCCTGAATCGCAAATGTGATTCGGTCAGCCAGGATGGGGTCGCGTGCCGTTGCAGCCAGAATGCCATCCAGATGGTGCGAGTTTTTTTCGTGCCGCAGGTCGCCCAAGACCGTCACGCGAAGAGGTTTGTGCACATCGAAAACGCCGCGTGGATCAAACGATGGCAGCGTTGCCGGCCGCTGCGCGGGATAGGGAAGCACTCCGAAGGGGGCGACGCCCAGTCGCTCGTACTGTGAGGCAAGCTCGGCAGTCGTCGCGTAAAAGTGAAACGCATGAGGAGCCGCAGTGGCCACGGCTTCTTGGAGCAATCTGCGGACGCGCACGAGGCGACGGTCTTGTCGCGGGTAGTCGGCCAGAAATCCCCGGTAGAGCGGGTAGTGAAATTGAATATGCCAGCCAATGCCAAGCGGCGGACGCACGCGGGCGATTCCTCGTGCAAGCCCCACCGCGTCGAGTTCGGTGGCGGTGGCCGCCAGAACGATGTCGCCGGGCGCGAGTTGTTGAATGAGCGTTGCAGCGTCTCGGGCAAAGGCATTGATGCGTTGGACGCGTCGGCGGGCCGCGTGCCAAAACGCCCACGGTGGAACGACTCGCAGGCGACGATTGCCTCTGACGTCGAGGCGGTCCAGTTCTCCAAAGGAAGTGTATTTTGAATAGCCGGTTTGTTCGAAGCTGGTGAAAATATTCCATTCCGGCGGGTACGCATTTTCGGCAAGAAATCCGCGGTGCGTTGCCAGTCCGCACGCGAAGCCCTCCGCTGCTGCGGCGGCGAGCACTTCTGCGGCATAGTGGAACGGATGCGATCCGATCCGCTCGAGGCAAGGATCAATCAGTATAAACCGTCGGGCGTGCGTCATGCTGGGTCATGCTGGGTCATGCTGGAAGTCTGCTGCGTGCGAGTGGAGCCAGACGGACTGCGGGACAGAATGGTTCTCAAGACCCTGTCGAAGGATTCGAGGCCAGCTGTGATTTCGATCGCGATCTGGAGGGCCACCAGCGGAATGTCGCCGAGGTGTTCGGCCTCCACCTTCACGAGATCTTTGAGCGTCGTGACGATTGCGTCGGCATGCAGATCGTGAGCCCAGCCTGCGATCGCGGCGTTGTCTTCGCGAGAGTAAGCGTGGTGGTCGGCCAGTGCACGAAAGCCCACGAGCGTGCTGCCAAGCTTTTCAAGCGTGGTACGGAATGCTGCGGGATTGCCGATTCCAGCAAAGGCGGCGATGCGTTTTCCCTGGAGAAAATCCAGCGGCATCGTTGTGCCACTGGCTGTGCGTAGATGCACGGGAGCATGCGAGGCCTCGGCCCATACCGCAGGCAGCCGACTGCCACAGACAGCCGCCAACGTGCGGCGAATTTCTGCGCGTCTGTCTGAGGTCACAAAGCTGGCTCGCGTGAGCACCACGGCCTGTGCCCGGCAGAGGCCGACGAGGGGCTCTCGCAGGAGTCCACGAGGAAAAATAAAGCCGCAGCCAAAAGGGTTTGTGGCATCCACGGCAACGATATCCAGATCGCGGGCCAATCGTCGGTGTTGAAAGCCGTCGTCCAGTATCACGATATCCGCTCCGTGCGCTGCGGCGGCGTGGGCGGCTGCCACCCGGTCGCGGTCTGCTCGGTGCGGTACGTTTGGAAGCAGAATGCCAAGTTCTGCCGATTCGTCGCTGCGTTCTCCCAGTTTGGCCCCGTAGCCGCGGCTCACGATCGTCACATGACGGCCCGCTTCGCAGAGTCTTTTGGCAATCCAGGCCACCAGTGGCGTCTTGCCAGTGCCACCCAGCGTGAGATTGCCGACGGATACGACCGGCACAGGAGCCGACACGATTCGAAGCAGATGTCGGTCGTAGGCCGCATTTCGCACGGTCATAGCCAGGCCGTAGGGCACTGAAAGAGCTGTCAGAGCCGCCCGCGAGAGTGCCGCGACCGGGCCCCTGGCCGAACCGTCAGCCAGCCGGTGAAATGAATCGGCGTCTGGCAGGAGCGACATGGGGGCTGTTCTTTCGCCAAATCAGACCGAAAACACGACCGCAAGAGCACTCACGATAGGAGGCTTTTCGGCCGGGAGTCAATCCGGCCCAGCGACGGGCTTCCCAATGCCGATATACTTGGAGGCGGTCGGGCCTCGTGTGGCATTCAGTTTGGAATTTCAAAAGGCCGCGTTGCTTCTGCCGAGAGCGGGTCCAACAAGTCTGGCAGCCAATGAGCCTACCAGCGGAGAGCGCCCCGATGGCGACGGTTTCAAAGAGCACAGTTGTGCACCGCAGAGCTTCTCAAAGCGGTCTGTCAGGAGGCGATCTGGCTTCAGGGTTAGGCGATGCCTTAGCGGTTGGCTCCTGGAATCACGGCGGCGAAACCGAGTCGAAGTCGGATCGCTATCTGGCAAAACGTTTGGCTGCCGCCAGCGCCGATTACAAAGGCGCTGCTCTGACCACCTTTCTGCTCGGAGTGGCCGTCGGGCTTGTCGTCTGGTTGGCATGCGGCATTTTCATTGAACACTGGCTGGTGATTGGCGGGCTGCCTCGTCCGGTGCGGTGGGCGTGGCTGGGCATTGGCGCGATTGCTTTTGCTGCCAGTGCGGTGCGTTGGTTGGTTCCACTGGTGCGCTACCCGGTGAATCTCGTCTATGCGGCGAGGGCGATCGAACAAGAGTATCCGAACCTGCACAACGACTTGGTCAACACCGTGTTGGTGAAAGCGCATCCCGAGGGAAGCGCGGCAATCGTTGTGCGATCCCTAGAGCGACGCGCGGCCCGCTCGCTTTCCAGCCTGCCAACTGAAGCCGTCATCGATCGTACGACGGCACTCCGGCTAGCCTACGTACTGGCCATGCTTGTGGGGCTTGCCTGCATGTATGAAGTGGCCGCGCCCAAGAGCCTGCTGATCAGTGCCGCCAGGCTTTTGGCACCGTGGGTCGGCTGGGCGGCGCCGTCGCGCGTGCGGATCGACCCGCCACAATTCTTTTGGCAGATGCCTGGCGAGGATGCAAGTAAGAATGCTCGCAACGACGACGGACACCACCGTCGCCTAGTGGTCGAGTCGGGAGTCGCAACGCTGGTGCGGGGGCGGCAGTTGGTTGTTTCAAGCGAGATCCGCGGTTTGCAGCGAGACGAGCGGCCGACTCTTTCAGTCACACCGTTCGCTGCGGCAGGTGAATCTGGTGAAGCGGCCTCGCCGACAGCCGCGTGGCAGGTGGAGATGTTGCACGGTGTGCCGGATCCCAGCACGCTGAAAGCATTCACGGCAATCGTGCCCGATCTGACTCGTGGGCTCGAAAATTCAGTGGAGATCGCCATTGCCGCCGGAGACGCCCGCAGCGAGCGAGTGCGGATTGCTGTCGTGGATTCGCCCTCGCTGCTGGTGCGAGAGGTTCGCTACGACTACCCGCCCTACACCGGCAGGCAGAGCGAGGCCGTGGCGTGGCAGGGAGATATCCGAGCCGTTGAGGGCACACAGGTGACGATTGTAGGCGAGAGCAACCAACCGCTGGAGGCTGCCTGGATCGATTTTGATTGCGACGGGAAACGGGATTTAAAATTCAAGCTCAGTGCCAACGATTTGGCTAGGGCGACGGTTACGTTTGCGATTCACATGAATGCGGATCGCACTGCCTCGGAACACGCCTCGTACCGCCTTTTTTTTCAGCCCCGAGGCGTTGTTTCGGCTGGACGAGAGGAGGTGATCGCAGAATTAATGGAACATCGTATTGAGGTGGTCGCCGATATGCCACCCGAGGTGTCGATTGAGGAGCCTCGCGAGTCGGTCGTCCGAGTGCCTCCAGGGTCTCCCGTGACCGTGCGAGTGCGAGCGATGGATCCAGACTTTGCGCTGAGTCGAGTGGGTATTGAAACGCGATTGCAAGGCGGGGCTACGCAACCTGCGATCACTCTCTTTGAGAGCATGCAAGATGGAAAAGAAAGGTCCGGCCCATTCAAGAGCGCGGCGCAAATCGTACCCGAAAAACTCGGCGCCACAGCGGGGAGCGTGTTGGAATACCGTGCCGTTGCCGTGGACACGCGGCCCAAGCATCCCAACGTGTCGTTCACTCCGTGGCAGTCGTTGACAATCGACGCCTTGGCTCCGCCGCGCCAGCCCGAAACTCCGCCGCCGCAGTCGGTCGACCGCGGCCAATCTGGCGACGAGCCCAAGGGCTCGCAAGAAGACGACGAAAAGCAGGGCAGCCAGCCGAGAGACGACCAAGACAAGCCGCATGGAGAGTCAAGCGGAGATCCAAACCCAGATCTAAACCCAGATCCAAATGACGATGGCTCAGGTCAACAGAACAATTCCTCGGAGGCTAGGAATCCAGAGGGCAAGCCCTCGGAGACTGGTGCTCAGAAAGAAAAAACGACCGCCGAAGACCAGCAGTCGGATAGCCAGAGTGGTGCGAGGCAGAACGCACAGAAGCCCGCAGAAAAAGAGAAAAAGAAGGAAGGCCCACAGAGTCCAGCGAAGCAAGCCCCAGGCAAGCAGAACGGAGGCCAGAACGGCTCAGGTCAGCAGGGGGAAGGTCCGCAGGGCGATGGAAAACAGTCAGGGCAAGAAAAGAAAAATGGGAGTCAGCAATCGCAGGGATCGCCACAGCGGGATGGCCCCGAGCAAGGCAGCGGCGGGGATTCAAAAGGCACGCAGGAGAACGGCAACAATCCGCAGCAAGGCAAGAAGCAGCAAGGTAAAAATCAACAAGGCGATAGCCGCCAAAACGATTCTGGTGCCAACACAGGAAACCCGTCACGCGATCCACAGTCGCCTTCGAAGCCAGCGGCCGACAAGCCGTCCGGAAGGCCCCGAGTACCAGACAATTCCGTGGCTTCGGATGGTACCAACGATGGCGAGGCAATGGAGCGAATCCTAGAGCATCGCCGTCAGTCTGCTGGTGAGAAGGCTGGTGAGAAGGCTGGCGAGAAGGCTGGCGAGAAGGCTGGCGAGAAGGCTGGCGAGAAGGCTGGCGAGAAGGGTGGCGAGAAGGGTGGCGAGAAGGCTGGTGAGAAGGGTGGTGAGAAGGGTGGTGAGAAGGCTGGTGAGAAGGCTGGCGAGAAGGGTGGCGAGAAGGGTGGTGAGCCAGAGCCAGCAGAATCTGATCCGGCATCAAGCCCGCCAGATA